>JAEOSG010000014.1 GCA_016840485.1 Candidatus Baldrarchaeota archaeon | reverse complement strand
ATAAGATACCTCGTTGACTTATTTTATAATTAATTTGCTACTATATTTCTCGTGAAAACGCTACAAGCGGCAAACAAAGACTTAAATAGTTTTGCAACGAGTTTAAAGAAGAAGGTGTCTTTAAATGCTTGATGAGGACGAATACGCTAGGTGGATTAGATCATCTAAAGGGACGCTGAGATCGGCGAAGGGAGACCTCGATAGGGGCGATTATAACTGGGCGTGCTTTAAGGCTCAGCAGGCTGCTGAGTTTGCTGTCAAAGCTCTACTTCATGGATTAGGCTTGCATGCATATGGGCATAGTGTGTCAAGGCTTCTCACAAAGCTTCCGAAAGATCTAGTGGTTCGAGAAAACCTAATTCAAGCAGCTAAGACGCTGGATAAATATTATGTCCCAACAAGGTATCCCAACGCTTGGGCTGAAGGCATTCCAGAGGAATATTACACCAGGGAAGACGCTGAGAAATCTATTAAATATGCGGAAGAAATTATTGGCTGGGTGGAGGAGTCATGGAAGTTATTGAAAGGAGAAAAAAGCTGAGAGAACATGTAATTAAGGAGGCGTCCAACTGGGTTTCGAAGTTACCATTTAAGGTTACAGCTATTCTCGTAGGCTCCTATGCTAGGGGTGACTTTAATTTATGGAGTGATGTTGACGTTTTACTTGTATCTGAAAGTTTCACAGGTGGACCTGTGGAGAGACTTAAGTTATTAGATGTTCCTTCGGGGTTTCAGGTTATTCCTCTGACTTTAAAAGAGTTTAAAAGGCTTTTAACAAAAGGGGATCACTTAGCTATAGAAGCTATTGAATTTGGAGTGGTGTTAAGAGACGATTTAAAATTGGTTCAACAAATTCAACAAGTTAAGACAAATTAATAAATTATTGTAAGGAAAAAATGTGAGTGAGGAAATTGATTGTTAATGTTCTTGTTTTAAGCTTTGGCGGTCAATTTTCTAGGTCAAAGCTTCCTCCAAATACTTATATTGTTGGGAAGAGAGGGGTGCTGGAAGTTACCCATCTAGGTGGCTCGAAAGGAGATTTGGTAATTAAATTTTATGTGATTAGGGATAAAAATTCTTTAACGCGTTTTCTTAGTAGTAATTTGGCAAAGAAAATAGATATGTTACTTGCATATTATGGTGAAGATGTTTTAGAATCTTTAAATATGGTTAAAAAAGCCTTTTCTTCCATCAAAGTGCTAATTATTGGCAAGGAAGACTTAGCCGATGTAACTGCAGGTGACGTTAAAGTTTTGAGTGGTGAATTATCTTTTCAAGATATTGTAGAGAACATTAACCAGATTTTAGAGACAAGGGTTGAGGTGCCTTCTGTTTTTAGTGTTGCTCAGCTTCGTGAAGAAATTTCAATTCTTAAAAATTTTATTTCAAGGTTAGATGATGAGTTAAGAAGGCGTACCATTACTGTTAAGGAGTATTTTGAGGAGAAAAAGAAACTGGAAGAGCGTATTAATGTTTTGGAGAGGAGATTAAAAACTATTGTAGGTGGATGTTAAGGATATAGCCTTGAGTAAGTCCTTGGGAAGGGTACGGCTTCTCTTATGTGACTTAATTTGCAAATCCATGAAACTACTCTATCCGCACCTAAACCAAAACCACTATGTGGCACTGTACCATATCTTCGTAGATCAATGTACCAACCGTAATCTTTAGGATCGTAGCCGTCCTCAACAATTCTTTTTAATAAAAGTTCTTTGTCATGAATTCTTTGTCCGCCGCCAATGATTTCTCCGTAGCCTTCGGGGGCAATCATGTCGTTGCATAAAACTACTTCTGGTCTTTCTGGGTCAGGCATGTGATAAAAGGCTTTAACTTCTTTGGGATACTTGTATATGAAGAAGGGTTTATCGAAGTCTTCTGCAAGTTTTCTCTCTTCCACTGCACCGAAATCTTCTCCCCACTTAATATCCAATCCTTTCTTCTGTAATCTTTCGATAGCTTCATCATAGCTAATTCTTTCAAATGGCGGCTTAACCTTCTTGATATCTTTAGGATCTCTACCTAAGAATTCAAGTTCCTTACTTCTCTCTTTAGCTACTTTCTGGCAGATATATGAAACTAGTTCTTCTTCGACTTTCATAATTTCTTCGAGTTCCATCCAAGCGGCTTCCGCTTCTATGTGCCAAAACTCTGTTAAATGTCTTCGCGTCCTAGATTTTTCAGCTCTAAAGGATGGAGCAATGCAATAAACTTTTTCTAGGACGTAGATTAACGCTTCCAAATATAATTGTGAACTTTGAGTTAAATAGGCTTTTCTATCAAAATATTTTACCTCGAAAAGCGTAGCTCCGCCTTCACATGCAGCAGTTATAAAAATTGGAGGATGAACCTCGACCCAACCATTTTTCTTAAAGTATTCCTGTGCGGCTTCAAAAACACTTTCTCTAACGAGTAATATTGCTCTTTGCCTTTCACTTCGCAAATGTAAATGCCTCATGTCAAATAGAAGGGATGTGCTTGCATTTAACGGTATAGGCCATTCCTCAGCTAACCCAACAATTTCCAAATCTTTTAAACTTATTTCATATCCGCCCGGCGCCCTGGGATCTCTCTTAACAATTCCCTTAACGATAATCGATGACTCTCTTGTTACCTCTTCGGTTTTTTCAAATACTTTATCATCAACCTTATCTTTATGGATGCTTATTTGTATAACTCCTGTTCCGTCTCTTAAATCGATGAAAATTAGGTTTCCATGTTCACGTTTATGGTAAACCCAACCGCTAAGCGTTACTTCTTTGTCGAGAAGTTCTTCAGCCTTATCAAATACCTCTTGTACGGAATGGGTTTTTATCCACACTGTAAATTTCCTCCATTGCACATCAACTTACCAAAACTATCATAAACACTTATAAAATATTTCTTTGTTAATTGCTTTTCCGAAATAAATTGCATTGTAATTTTTAAATAACTTGAGAGTATTGTGTTCTTGAATTAAACATTCACAACATTAAGCTAGGAATCTTGACATAAAATTTATATTTCAAGAAGCTTAGCAAGCATTTTTTAAGCATCACTGAAACATGACTATTACCTTGAATGCATGAGAAGATTAATGTCTGAGATTGAAATAGACAAGAGATTAACGGAAGCCCTAATTATAGCCTATATACTATCTTTATCGATTTCATTATTGTTCTTTAAAGTTTACCGGAAGAAATCTTAATTTTTAAAGGAAGCATGGGGAAACGAATTTTTCATACTGTTTGTGATTGTTAACACATGTTTACTTCTTCCTCCAATTGCAGGTACAATAGGTGCAAAAAGATCCATCGAGAAGATTGAAAAATTAAAATAATATATTCAAGGTGGTTATTCAAGATAAGATTGGTGGATCTTCCAAATTTCGCTGCCATCAGAGCAATGTTGTTTGTATGGTTCTCAACAGGATTACAGTTCTACTTTATAGCGGCAAATCTATATCACTGGGATATATTTGAATGGTTTAGGCCAGGAGGTAGTTCGGAAGGGTTAATCTATATTGTATTTCTCTTAGTAGTTGTTTAGGGGCCCTTCTGTTTACGAGATATCACTACGAGAAAAAAGTTGAGTCTATGGGAAGTATTTGATCCATAAATATCAGTCTAATGTTCTTTTGGAGAATTTAAACAATCTATTTTTGTTAACAAGGTCTTTATACCGTTTCTCCATTTTAGTGGAAAATCTTATATAGGTTTATAATCATAAACTTCATATGAATGAAGTAACAGTCATATGGCTGTTAACATTACAAACAAATGGATAAAAACGTTAAAACAAGAGAATTAAAAACTTCATGATAAACGTATAAAGATAATAACTATCATAGCGGAAAACAATATAATATGCACCAAAAATGTTTGGAAAATGGCGTTGTTGAAGTTAACTTTATGCATCATTTTGAATTTGGGGAACACAAGTAAGTTTCCAAATACGTGTTGGATGGATAGGCGTTGAGTGAAGAAAAACTACTTGAAGAAATTGAAAGACTTAAAATGGAACTTGAAAAGCTAAAAGAAAAAGTATTAGCAAAAGAAGCTGAAAAAGTTAAAATCAGAATTGTAGAAGAAGAAAGACCTGCAAAGTTGGAGAAGCGCGCGGAGGAAATTAGTGATATTGGTAGATGGATTATAGATGAGATTCGTGAAGCTATTAGAGAACAGATTGACACGGTTTCTGAAGGGTTAAAAGAGAGAGTTGTTTTAGTTGACACGCTTGATCCATTGGAAATAGAGAATGATCTTAAAATTCTTGCAAGTAAAGAACGTCTCTACATTCTTAAACTGCTTTTTAGAGAGGGGAAGTATTTTACAGAACTTGAAGAACATACAGGTTTAAATCCCTCACCTCTTACTTTTCACCTTTCAAAACTTATTGAGGGAGGTTTTGTTTCTCAAGAAAAAACTCGCGGAAGATATTTAATTACAACCAAAGGACGTGTCGCCCTCATGCTTTTGGGATATTTGTATCAATTCATGAGGAGGATATCGGAAAGATGATAAAAACGAGAATTCACATGGATTTAAAAGGTCATGAAGAACGTGTACGGAAAGTTTTGGGCGGATTCTTAATACTTCTGTTATTTTGGGTTGTTGTTGCAACTGGAATAGTACCTTTTAAACAATATGTAGAAGAGGTGTTTATTGCTATAATTATCGCCACAATTCTTCTCGCATTTACCACTGGAAGCAACTTAGCTGAAAAATTTGCAATAGTTTCTGGATATTCTATGCTTTTAGCAATAATTCTTTACATAGCTTTAAGCGTAAACTGGATTACAGGACAACAGTGGAATCTTTACCTTCAAATCTTGGTTCTCCTCTTCCTTGCAGGATTAACCTTATCCATAACAGTGGGTGCAAAAACTATAAAACCTTTCAAGTTTGAACTTACACCGAAAAGCTATACACTCAAAGCTATAGGATCGGGATTAAAGTTCCTAGCATTTTTGTTAGGTTTTATTTGGCTCTTTACAATATGGCATTGGATCACACTATTTACCTTGCTCATGACACCGGATCAAATGCTTCTTCTAGCAATAATTCTCTATATCGTAGGCGGTGTGCTGGAAAGAGGTTGGCATCCAGTACCATACACTGCCATAGAGCGGCTAGTCTATGGTTTAGCTTGGAGCACACTTGGTATGCTAATTCTACTTGCCATTTTCGGGTTCATAGGATGGGCTAGAGGCCCCCTCTGGAGTCAAGTGAAAGGTCAGCTGTTAACGGTATTTATTTTGTCGTTTTTAGCAGCTCTTTCGCTATCTACTCTAAAACCTGCTTCGGTGAAAGAGAAAGAAAGGAGTTTTAGAACCTATGTATTTGAAACGCTCAAATCTGCGAGCAACGAGATTGTAGAAAAACTTGGGGGGCTTACGGTGGGGTCGGAGGTATATGTTGTAACAAGAAGTGTTCCGCTTTTCAGCCTTGGGAAAGTTGAATTAGCCTTTACACCAGCAACAATAGCGGTTCCAATCTATATGGGAACTGAGGAAATAGGTGCAGTATTCTTTGGAAAGGGAAGATATATTGTAGATGCAAACGTTAAAACTTATCAAGAAAGCTTTGAAGGAGACACCGTGCTGATAGGAAACTCAAGAAGGTGGAAAAACGCGAAGAAAAACGCTAATCTGACGGTAGCTAGACCTGAACACCTAGAAACATGGGGCTTCAAAACGAAGTATGATGTAATTTCTATGGCTGAAAAAAGACTCAGTCAAGTAAAATTATGGAAGCCGAGAGTACCAAGAGAAAGAGAAAGAAAAGCTGAATATACAAGAATAGACTTACCAGGAGTATATGTCGAGGACACACCGGAAAGAACCGTGGTAAAACTCCCCTTCATACACATTGAAGAGGGTCCAGAGGGAGATTTTGTAAAAATAGGTCCTCTCACTATTAGAGATGAAAGAACTGGCAGAACTCTTGTAAGTTTCGGACCCTTCAAAATAGTTGATGATCAAGCTCCAAAACTTATTACGGGAGAAGATAGATGGCTAGTATTCATATACGATAAGACTGGAAGAGAGATTAGCATAGCAGCCAAAGAGGGGAAAGCAGTATATACTGTAGGGAAAACAACTCTGCACGTTTCAGACGGTAAACTAAGACTTATTGATGGCGATACCAGAGTTGTTATGAAACCACATAAAAAGAGTGTAAACAGAAACGGGTTCTCATTAAAAGTCATGAAGGGTGAAGTTTTGAAACTTGTAAGCGGCAATCTTACACTGAAGGCACATAAATCAGGGACAATAAAACTTATTGACCGATACGGCAATGTACACGTAATTAGGGATGTAAACACAGCACTAAAAGTTATAGATAAGGCAGATGAAATGGCTGAAGATTTAATAAGAGCAATACTAGAAAAAAGAGAAGTTGAAGGACTCGCAAAATTCCTAGAAGAACTAGATAAAGAAATGAAAAAAGAGAGACGTGCATTGTAACATAGAATTATAGTTCATTAGAATTAGAGTTCATCGATACCTCATACTAGTGCGCGTTCTTTCATTATGTCTTCTCCCAATTTAAAGGCGGCTTCATTCATTTCTTCTGTTCCCTTTGGAACATTTTCAAGCAAAGTTTCTAATATGGTTTCTCTAGGTATCGGAAGTATTTTTAAAGCTACTACTGCTCCAAGCATGACCGAGTTAACAACACGAGTTGAACCTGCACGCTTAGCAACTTCATAAGCGTCAAAATTAATAACTTTCCCTGAAAGTTTACTTAGCAACTCTATAACTTTTTCTATGGGTGGATATTTTTCAAGACCTAAGTTTACTGGTACGGGTTTTATAGGTCTAGTATTTACTATAGCCACAGTTTTTGGTCCCACGTATTTTGCTGCTCTTAAAGCTTCAATGGGCTCCATTCCTATAAGCACGTCCGTTTCTCCCTCAGGAATTAAAGGACTATAAACGTCTTCACCCATTCTAACAAAGCTGATGACAGCGCCTCCACGTTGACTCATACCTAGGGTCTCTCCAACTCTGACTTTTAACCCCATTTTAACAGCAGCACTAGCAATAACTCTACTTAATGTTAAACCTCCCTGGCCGCCGACAGCGGAAATCAACAAATTAAATTCCTTAACCATTTTTACTCCTCCTTTTCCATCTTTATGGCATTGTAAGGACAAACTTGAATACAAACACCACAACCAGTACAAGTATCAGCATCGATAACTGTTTTTTCTCCTTCCCAAACTAAGCTAGGACAGCCAAGCTGTAAAATGCATGTACGACAACCAGTACAAGTATCTGGATCAACGTAGCAAGGTGGGCCTGTAAGCTTTCTTCGCGCAGCTAATATGGCACATAGACGGCGAGCAACGACTACGGATACTCCTTCAAACTTAAGTGCTTCAACTAAAACATCTGTGGTTTCCTTTAGATCATAGGGATCTACAACTTTAACAAATTTTACACCTACAGCTTTAGCAATGTCTTCAATCAATATGGGTTTGACTTTTTCACCTGTAGCTGTTTCACCGCTTCCAGGATGAGGTTGATGACCAGTCATAGCAATTGTACCATTATCTAAAACAATCACGGTTATGTTTGCGTTATGCTGCACAGCATCTATTAAAGGTTGAATACCCATATGGAAGAAAGTTGAGTCACCTATGGTTGCAACTGCTTTTTGACGTGAACCTGCAAAGTAAAGTCCAGCAGCCATACCGATACTAGCACCCATGCAATGCTCAGTCCAAATAGCTTCTAAAGGAGGCTGTAAACTAAGAGCATAGCAGCCAATATCACCAAAAACAGAAACTTCTTCTAACTTTAGACCTAAACGCTTAATAGCTTTCTTCAAAGCTAGATACGTTGCTCTATGGGGACAGCCAGGGCACATAGGAGGAGCACGCCTAGGTAAAATACTTTTAATTTCCTCCAGCACCTTTTCCTTTGAATCTCCAAGCGGATTTCCTAATTTAATATTAAGGAGTTTTTCTAGCGCTGACCTAACTATTTCAGGAGAAAATTCTCCTTCTCTAGGAGTAATGCCATTAAATTTACCTAAAACTTCGATATTTCTTCCAATTTCTGGTATAAGTGATTTAATGTGAAATTCAAGATAGGGTTCTAACTCTTCGAGAACAAGTACTTTATCGACCTTTGACAATAATTTTTTGATTAATTTCTCTGGAAGAGGGTTTATTGCGCTAATCTTCAAAACTGCAACATTCTCTACACAATATTTTTTAATTACTTCCTTTAGATAGTTGTAAGAAACACCTGAAACAATTACACCAACCTTTTCATCTCCCTTCATCTCTAATTTGTTAAATGGAAGATTTTCCATAATTTCCTTTGCTTTTTCCATTTGTTGGTTAAGCCACTTATGCCTGGCGAGATTCCAAGCCATAGACGCTCTAATATACCTCATAGGTTCCTTAGAAAACCAAGGCTCTCTCTTCACAACCTCTATTTCACCTAAAATGACATCGGCGGAAGTATGGTTAACTCTCGTAGTAGTTCTAACAATCACCGGAAGCTGCAATTTTTCAGATATTTTAAAGGCTTCTTTGACAATATCTTTGGCTTCCTGTGGATCTGAAGGTTCTAACATTGGTAGAAGGGTTATCTTAGATATAAAACGGTTATCTTGCTCTGTTTGAGTTGTATGAGGACCAGGATCATCAGCAACAACGATCACTAAGCCTCCGTTTACTCCAGAGTAGGCGGCGCTCATCAAAGTATCCATTGCAATATTTAACCCTGGAGCTTTCATAGCGACAAGTGCTCTAACGCCGGAAAAAGCGGCGCCTAAGGCTATTTCTAAAGCCACTTTTTCATTTACAGCCCACTCCACATGCATATCTAGATTTTTAGCAACTTTAGCGAGCGTTTCAATAATCTCTGTACTGGGTGTACCGGGGTAAGCTGTAGCAACTTTTACCCCCGCTTCAATAGCTCCTCGAGCTATGGCTTCATTTCCCATCATTAAAACTTTTCTACCAGCTTTGCCCAGAATAGAAGAATCGTCTGACATTTCGATCCTCCAACCCTTTTTTAAGTAATTTAAAATATCGATGACGGTCTTTATATTGCTAGGTATTATTAAATGCTTTAATTGAATTCTGTTATCTTACCTTTCGATTAAACATTTAAATGATTAATCTTAAATATCAGTAAAACTACAAAACAACCTCCATTCAGTGTAAAATCTAACTAATTTAAAACGCGGCATCACGAACCGTTTGAGGTGCTGGACAATGAATACAATGTATGTTTTTAAAGTGATCGTGATGGGGCCTTGGGGTGTTGGCAAAACCAGCTTATGTAAAAGATATGCAGAAGGCTATTTTCAAGAATCGTATAAAGCCACAATAGGATGTGACATTCTATCAAAGACTGAGGAAAGTAGTAAGCTAGGAACAGTTTCCTTGCAAATTTGGGATCTCGGCGGCCAAGAAAGGTTCAAACAACTGTTTCAAATGGTTAACACGTTTTTTCTAGGAGCAAACGGTGGGCTCGTCGTTTTCGACTTAACAAATCGGCAAAGTTTCTTAGAGATTCCTGAGTGGGTCAAAATGTGTAGAGAGAGATCTGGGAACATTCCACTCATACTTGTTGGGAACAAAAAAGATCTCAACAATAGACAAGTAGAAGAGAGTGAAGCCATTTCCCTAGCTAAGAAGCTAAACTTATTTGGTTACATTGAAACATCAGCCAAAACAGGTGAAAATGTAGATAAAGCATTTAAAACAGTTCTAAATTTAATAACTGAAAATATTTAAAATTAAAATTTAATTTCTAGTATCTTTTTCCGCTCTTTTCTATCATTACCATAGCTATAAATACAAGAATACAAGCCAGCAACGTTAACTTTATTCCTTCGATGTAGGGTAATGTCAGATAAAACCATAAAAGAATACATGCTGATCCTGCCGCAAGAAATCCACCGAAAGCCGTAAGTTCAACATCACCTGACTTTGCCCCTCCAATGCATATACCAGCTAGAAAAGACCCGATAAAGGGCGCAATAAACCACATGTAGTTTTCATTCCAAATAATTGCTAAGTATTGCACAAATATTGCAGCTGCAAGTAAACAACCACCAAGTAAAGCCAATCCTCGATTCATGCTAATCCCTCACAAACTCATATACACTATTTTGAAGGTCATGATAAATATGTATTTTGTTATTAAGTTACAAAGTTTTACCTTTTTCTTTTAATTTAGTAAGAACATTGTATCGATAACTTCTTTTAGAGATAAAGTAGAATATGAATGGTGATAAAAAATGAGTTTTGAATTAATAAAAAGGCTTTCTGAAGCGTTCGGCCCTCCAGGATACGAGGTAGAAGTTAGAAAATTAATGAGGGAAGAATTAGAAAAATACGGAGACATTGAACAAGACAGACTTGGAAGTATAATAGCGAAACTCAAGGGGAGCAGTGGCCCAAAAGTTATGTTAGCAGCACACATGGATGAAGTAGGTTTCATGGTAAAGCTAATAGATAAGAACGGGTTCATAAAGTTCTCTCCCCTAGGAGGATGGTTTGATCAAGTTTTACTAGGACAAAAAGTTAGAATCAGAACCAAAAAGGGAGACATTATAGGAGTTATAGGTTCTAAGCCACCACATATATTAGAACCAAAGGAAGCGGAAAAAGTTGTGAAAAAGAAAGAGATGTTCATAGATATAGGTGCCTCAAGCAAAGAAGAAGCAGAGAAAATGGGTGTGAGACCGGGAGATCCAATAGTGCCGGAAACAACTACTGAAAGAATGGCGAATCCGAATTTAATAATGGGTAAGGCTTTTGACGACCGTATAGGATGCGCAGCCGTTATTGAAATAATGCGAACATTATCAAAGGAAAGCTTAGATGTTTCAGTGTATGGTGTTGGTACAACACAAGAAGAAGTAGGGCTTAGAGGAGCTCAAACAAGTGGTTGGGTTGTCAGCCCAGATCTCTGCTTCGTACTAGAAGTTGGAATAGCAGGAGACGTTCCGGGAGTGAAACCTGAAGAAGCGCAAGAAAAAGTTGGAAAAGGACCAGCGATACTACTGCGTGACGCCACTTTAATTCCAAACATTAAACTAAGAGATTTCATCATTGACCTTGCGGAGGATCTCAAAATACCGTACCAGGTCGATGTAATGGAACGTGGAGGTACGGATGCTGGAAGGATACATATGATAAAGCATGGAGTACCAAGTATCGTGATAGGAGTACCAACGAGGTACATTCACAGTCATGTAGGAGTTCTTAGCCTTGAAGATTTCCAAAATGCGGTCAAACTAGTATCAGAAGCCATTAAAAGGCTTAACGAAAAACGAATAAAATCCTTCACGGAGTAAGCAGTGCTTAGAAATCTTCCGAGACGAATTTAATGTAATTTTCTTTTTTCATATATTTTCTAACTTTTTAACTTCGTTTAAAATCACCTGAACCTGCTCTAAAACATTACAATACACTTTTCTTTGTGTTGAACTTTCCTAATTTTATGTATGAGTTCTCTTCCTCTCAAATATTACACCTGTAAAGACAGTTTTAGGCAATTTAATGGCATTAATAATCTTCCAATGTATAGTCCAATATAATAGACTCTTTGCTATTTTTCACTAGTATCTAGTTTTTAGTTGACTATTGAATTTCAAGTAACACTTAAGTAAACGGTTGCACCTTTAATAATTAATCATTAACTTTCCATGGGTTTTGGTGTTAATTATGAGTTCCCTTGAAGAAAAGGTAAAAGCCCTAAGCGACGAAGAAATTGAAAACATAAACCTAATTTTAACCCTCTTTGATGGGGACCTAGAATATGAGGAAAATCTTTTCTTAAAGCTTAGGGCATATTGTCTCAGGCATGGAAAAGAACTTCCAAGTAGAGAGATTTTCAACAATCTAATTGAAAAAGCCCAAGATATAGAAGTTATTAAAAAAACCGAACTGCTAGGTAGAAAAGCTATTAAAAAACTTCAAAACGAAATTATTAAGCCACCTACGCAGGAAGAATTAGAAAAGGCAGTTGAATTACTCAAAAAAATTAGGAAAGATAAAAAACCAAAGATTCCTCCTTCTAGACAAGCCGAGAAAATAGCGCAAATAGCTGAAACTCTTTTAGAAACCTTTTATAAAAAAGTAACTATAAGTTTGCCTCCAGCAGCGAGAAAGGATGTAATACGGTTCATAGAAAACAAGGTTATAGATGATGCGTTGAGAAAACTTAGAAGAACTGCCCAAAAAGTTGGTGAAGAAGAGTTTATAGAAATTGTTCATAAAGAATGTCCTATAGGCTTAAAAGAATCGATCTTAGAATTTATTAATAGATACGGGTACCAGAGGCTTCAAATAGCTTTGGCACTAGCAACTCTGATACCTGTAAAACTGTATTTTGATTTAAAAAGTCAAGATGAAAGTTAAGGTTACGATCTCCCTGCAATCGTCATTTCAGATACCTTTATTGTAGGTGCATACACTCCGCCAACATTTGTAATATCGTCGCCAATAAGTTCTATTCCGTCTTTTATTATTTGGTGGAAGTTACCAGAAATCATAATTCCTTTGACAGGCTTTTTAATTTCACCATTCTCCACTAAATAGCCTACGACTACAGTTGCGCTCATTTCACCGCTTATAGGGTTACTAAGCCACTCACCAATCACATCTACAACTAAAAGTCCCTTTCTTGTTTCTTCGATGATTTCTTCCCTCTTAGCGTTACCAGGTTTAAGTATAAGGTTCGAAGGTGCGGGAAGAGGATTACTTCTATAAGTTCTGAAAGCGTTGCCAGTGCTCTCTGCTCCCTCCTTGTTTGCTGTGTAGGTATCGTATAGAAAACCCTTTAATTCTCCCTTTTCTATTATGGGCGTTTTTCTTGTAGCAACTCCTTCGTCGTCGAAAGCTCTAGTTCTCAAACCTGCTTCCATCACACCATCATCTACTAAGTTAAAATCTTCAGAAGCTATTTGTTGTCCAACTTTATCCTTCCATGGGCTACGACCTTTTTGAACACTGTAAGCATCTATAGTGTTTCCGAACATAATGTCGACCATCGATGCTGTAAACTTATTGTGCCAAATAACTGGTAGTTTCTGGTTTTCTATCAATGTGGCATCGAGAATGCTAACAGCCTTGCTAGCAGCACTTGTTGCTACTTCAGAGAAATCTATATCTTTCCATCTTCTTGCCTGTTTGGACTCTCCAGCACTTGCTTCTTTTCCTCCATCTTTTGCCTTGCACCTAAACCATGTAACTACTCCTGTTCCTTTCCTTTCAGCTTCTATGCCATGGGAATTACAAATAGCAACTTTCCAAGTGGAAGTTTCAATAATTCCACGTGTAGGTTGAACAATTTCATTATAATCCATGGAAGATGTTATTAAAGTGTCAGCAGCATCAAAAATTTTCTCTATGTCCATTTCAGCAATTTCTCTATCATATATACCGGAAACAGAAGATTTACCAAATTTCTTGTTTAACTCTCTAAAATCTAGGTCTGGGTCACTTGCCTTGGCTATCTTTACAGCTTTTTCAACGGCCTTTTCAACCTCATTTTCCTCTAAGTTTGTAATTCCGTAAACCCCGATCTTTTTATCAATAATCACTCTCACACCAATGCCTGAAGCTACATTACTTTTAACAACATCTATCTTACCGCTTAAAAGACAGCTTTTTGAAGTATTTTGAACAAGATAAACTTCTACTTCACTTACATTTAGCTTCTCGGCGAAGCTTAGAGCCTTTTCACCTATTTCCAATAAATCTATCATGTTATCTTCCTCCAATAATCATTTTTCTAATTCTAACAAATGGGCCTCCATGACCTACTCTAACGCGTTGAGCACTTTTTCCGCAGCCACCAAAAACGCTGGTGGTAACTTTAAAGTCTTTTCCAACAGCGTCAACACTTTTTAAGGTTTCTAAAATCAGTCCACTAATCGAAACAGATTTAACTAATTCTTTTATTTCTCCCTTTTCAATAACATAGCTTGGCCCCGCGTTAAAAATGAAACTGCCAACACCTACATCCACTTGACCACCGCCGCCGCCTCTACCTTTGATATAGTAGCCAAAATCTACATCTTCTACAAGTTCTTCAAAACTGTGGTCTCCAGGTTCCATATAGTAATTTGTTTGTCTAACAATGGGGACATTCTCAAAATCTTGGGCTCTAGCATTGCCAGTCGGCTCCAACCCAAGGTCAGAGGCAGTCTCCCTACTTAAAAGGTAACCGTCAAGAATACCTTCTTTAACTATAACGGTTTTCATCTTCTTTACTCCTTGATCATCATACCATACAGGGTATCCCCCTTTAACTACTCCATTATCGACAATGGTCACATATTCACTTGCAACTTTCTCACCAAGCTTACCACAAAGTATAGATTCCTTGCTAGCGACTAGATCCCCTTCACTAGCATGTCCAAAAGCTTCGTGAAGAATTAATCCGATAATGTCTGGATCAGCAACAACAGGATACGTTCCAGGCTTAGCGGGTTTAGCCTTCGCAGCATCAATAGCAAGTTTCGATAGATCTGTCACGAACTTCTCAGCGTTAAATTCCTTGAAAAACTCGTATCCACCAACGAAGGTTTCGGCGTCTCTCACCCGTTCCATTACACCATTAACCTTAGCAACCGAGTAGTGTCTTAACCCGGTTAAAACAATTCTAGTCTTTATATTTGTACCTTCACTTGATAAAAACCATCTTTTGTCCTCCTCTACCCCAAGAGTTGTAGAAACACTCTTTACTTCATCACTTACAATTGATGCTTTGTTAACATCAACTACAAAGTTGACTTTTTCATCTGGAGAAACCTCAAGTGGATCTATTTTTACGGAAACAGTTTTCTCATCGGTGTAAGGTTCTATTTCAGCATAAACCTTTTTGTTAACAAGTTTTGTGGATGTTTTAGCAATTTTAACAGCTTCATTTAAAACTTCCAATAAAGTATCTGGATTTATTATGGTAGTGGACGCAAAACCTGGAATTCCATCCACGATAGCCGTTATGCCAACACCGCGGGCAGCCTCACTTTCATATCTTGTAAATTTCCCGTTTTCGGATACTATAATTTCGCTTTTTACTTCTTGATATCGCATATCAATATACTCAGCTCCAAGCTGGAACCCCTTTTCAACAATTTTGTCAAAAATTTCTTCCATAAAATCCCTTCCTATCAAACCTAGTTATCTAATCTTTCAACATTCTTACAGATTCAATTACCTATTTTTAAAGGTATTAGGTATTATAATAATCTACCATTTCATTGCAACGACAGTATTTATCTATGTACAACGATATATAACCGACTTTAAATCAAACATCCAAATATTAGTTGCAACTGGCGTTCTAGGATTCTGAATAGAAAAACTAATATTATAATTCAGCAATATAAATATTGAGGCGGCGATAGGTGAAGCGTGATCCTCAATCCTCCTCTGTGGGGGATTAAGTGTATCTTTGGATGCAAAGGATCTGTCCGTAGCACGCTTCTCTCGCTATAGCCTCACCCTACGACAATTTAATATGTTTTAAGTTTCCTCTAATTCTCTAGCTATGATTTTAAAATCTTCTTTAAGGTATTCTCTTAGTGGAGGTCTATAGAGAGAAGTAGCTGGATGATACGTTGGTATAATTTTTAATGTCGTTAGAAGTGTGGTTACTTTGAAAACTTTTCCACGAACCTTACTTATGTTTTCAGCCTTAAACCCAAATTTACTCAAAATATAACTAGTTGCATAATTTCCTAAAGTAACGATTATTTTTGGATTTATTACTTTAATTTGTTCATCTAAATAAGGGGAACATGCAGCAATTTCCTCAGGCGTAGGGTCACGGTTTCCTGGAGGCCTACACTTCACAACGTTAGTGATAAAAACATCTTCCCTTTTCAACCCTATTTCGCTTAGAAGATCATCTAAAACTGCACCAGCTCTTCCACAAAAAGGTATACCATAAAGGTCTTCGTTTCTACCCGGGGCCTCCCCTATAAACATTATTTTTGCATTAGGATTGCCTTCCCCCGGAACAGCATTCGTCCTATTTTTCCAAAGTTCGCATTTCTTACAGTTTTTTATCTTTTCAGCTATTTCTTTCAGTTTTTTAGCTTTATCTTCCATTTTTCTCAACCCTTATGGGATATTTATTCTTCTTTCCTCGTCGACATTTATATATTAATTTGCCATTAGTATGTTAAATTTATAGAGGGATATCTCGGAATTTTTATATAGATAAGTATACAATATTTTTAGTTGAAGTTAAATATGGGTGTAGACTCTTGGCAAGTCGCTTAATATTAGGAACGCCATCAATTTATGAATTAACTTTTAACAAAAGTATAGCGCTTCCTCTTCCCTCAATCATTCTGCACAGATTTTATGACACGGTTTACATTCTTTCTTTTCGCGTTGTTAATTTTAGAGGTGAATGGAAGTTATTGATAGCTATTTCTTCAAAAAATGTAAGACAGGCAACTGAAAAACCATTTATTGACCACATAGCTGTGCAATTTCCACTTACTGAGATAGATAAACTCTTTAAACTAAATGTAGCAACTATTAGTTTTCTAAAAGCCTCTGCCAAACTGTTTAACAAGGATCCCTTTATCATAAAATTAACCTTAAGAGAAGCTGAAAAAATGGCATTAAAACTTTATGAAACACTTTCAGATAGACTTTCTGTAACTCAAAGCTTTGTTGGAGGGCCAATGGAAATAACTCCTCAGATAAATCTCTCATCTCATGCAATAGAGAGCAAAACATGTAAAATATCTGATTTGCCGCAAATCGAAGGAGAATCTTTACTAAGATTTACTTCCTTGATGACCTTTGGAATATCTAGCGTTGATGGTGAACCTTATGTTTCATTGTTTATAAAGTGGGCTGGTAAGAGAAGGTTTGGAACTAGACATGGGTTGATTTCCCTAAGAGATTGGAGCAAATTGTCTGCTCTTGTAAAAAACGCATTTTCCTTGTTGTTACTCTCATTTAGGTTGCGTGAAATGTCTGAAGAAGAAATTACAGCGATTTTAAGAAATATAGGAGAAGCCACTGAAAAACTTTCCACTAAAATATTCAAAATATGTAAGTATAGATTCTTTAAGACGAAACAAACATCTATTACAAAGTTTTTGGAATAATTCGAATCTATAGATGTTACTATTTTGCAGTGCATTAAATTGTGAATGTTAATAAGCAGACTTGCCTCTGATTTCCTTAATGGATAAGGCTGTTACCGTTCTCTGCACTCCTTCCCAAGTCCTAATTTTTTTACTAACAAATTCACTGATTTCTTTTATGTCCTTTCCTCGTACTTTTGCTATAATGTCAAATTCTCCCGTTACAAAATGTGCTTCTATAACTTCTTCGTGTTCCGAAAGTTTACTTAGTATTTGTTCTTCGGTATCTGGTTTCGTAACTATGAGTATAAACGCTATCATCAAATCGCCCTCCGTAACACTAATAGAAATAACAACTTTCAACTAGATAAATATTAGTGATGAAGAGCAACATGAAATTAAGTACCCCCTATATATGTCTTTACATTGCACATTTAGGCAGTAAGCCTAATTCAAAATCTAATGCTTTTCAGATAAAGTGTCGATTTATTTTAAAAGATCACATAAAACTGCGGGTTATTAGCAAACATTTCCAGAATTAGATTCTAACATTTTTTGTGAACAGTAAAATCAACACTAAAATTAGGGTCGTTATTGCAGCTAAAAATGCTATTTTCGAGACAGTTTCTTTTTTTACAACTGATCTTCTTCTTAACGACGCAGACAAACTCTTTTTAATGCTTCCTTCAATTCTTTTAGCAGGTTCTATTAGTCTCATTATGGTTTCTTCATCCACCTTTCTTCCATAAACTTTAGATAATTTTTCTCCAACTTCCCTGATGTTTATCTCCCCTCTAAGAAAACTCTCGATAATACTCGAGATCTCTGCTTTACCGATTGATCGCATCGTCAGCCATCCATGTTGTCTAGCATATTCTATTATTTCGAGAGTTCTTGGAGGTGGTAGACCAACAATTTCAGAAATTTCTACTATATTACGAGTTCCATCTGCAATGCTTAAAACATCTAATCCTTCTAAACCAAATTTCCTCATGATTTCTTCGCGAATTCTAGAACCTCGTTTTAGTAATTCGATAATACTACATAATCGCTTTGGATAAATATTTTCCAACTCTTTTCCAAGTTTAATTTCCAGTAAAACTGTGGGTTTAGCGTTAATTTTCTCAACTAAGGCGTCTACAAAATGTTGGAAGGCTAAAACTTCAGGGGTTTCCCGAAGCATATCGCTAAAAAGAACAAGTTTCCGCTCAAACCTCTTAAAGAACTCCTTTTCAATTACTTTTAGAAGTTCTTTACCTTCATTTCCAGTTTTATCATCTGAAGCAACCACAAAAAGTATATTCTTTGAAACAAGGAAAGTAAAGGCCGTATCTTGCATGGAAATGGTTTCTAATCTATCTCCTCCCACTTCCCTAGCAAAATTATATATAGCCGTAAAAAATCCGGAAATTAGATGTGGGTCTGTCTTAAACCCCCCATACGACCTATAAAATATACAAAGCCCAGAAGAATCAATAATCCAAATGTTATAAATCATATTGCGATCCTCTTCATTAATTTTGTACATTCAACCTTTTAACCTATATTTCTAACATATAAAATTTCACCATATATCTCTTTCATTTTTGAGAACCTCGCAATTGATGTAGCAGTTCCTACAATAGTAAACTTAAAGAGACGTAAAATATTTCCATTAATGGAGCGAAAGTTTCGGCGGTCAAAAAATGCGAACAAAAATATATCAAGAAGTAAAAAGAGAATATCTTAATCATCCAATAGCTATAGTAGGGTTACCCGGAATAGCGAGAGTTGGAAAGCTAGCTGTAGTAAGAATGATAGTAGAATTAAACGCTAAAAGGATCATGGATATCTTTCCGTACGATTATCCTGCGTGGATTGTAGTCGGGAAAAATGGGGTTGCACGGCCACTAAAAAGCTCAATTTTCCTCTATAAAGGTAAAGATCGAGACTTCTTATTTCTAACTGGAGATGCTCAACCTTTAAGCTCACTTGGTCTTCACGAATATTCTAAATTCATTGCACAAAAGTTTCACGAGTTTGGATGTGAACTTATAATTGCACTGGCAGCGTACAGCATGGGGAGAGTGCCCGAACAACCTAAAATACATGTTGCAGCTACAAGTGAAGAACTCCTCAAACAGTTTTTAGACCACGATAATGCTGTACTTTTCAATGGAGGAACAATAACCGGTGCAAACGGTCTTATTCCAACCTATGGGAAAGTATATTATGGTATTGATGGGGTCGTGCTTCTTGCAGAGACATATGAAAACTTAAAGATGGATCCAAAGGCTTCCGAAGTTCTTGTAAATCTTCTTAACGACAAATTTAGCTTCCAAATAGATGTATCAAAAATAAATTTGAATGATCGTAGATTAAGAGAATTTTTTGAAAGAATTGATATCGAAGAGGAAGAAAAAATAGAAGAACCTGGAAAAGAGAGAACCTACATAACCTAAACTACATCGCATCATTAAAATTTCGCACAAATTTTTTAACACACCAACCCGATATATCTATTTGGTGGATGAATTGATTACAGCTCTATATCTAATTGCAAAAGGGGGAACATGCATATTTAAAAGAGAATACACCAAGACGGAAGTGGATGAGCAGCTGATTTCAGGATTTCTTTCAGCGATAGAAGACTTCGCGAGAGAAACCTTCTTGGATGGTTTGCAGGAAATAAAACTTCAAACAGGAAGAACGCTTATATACGGTATTTGGGGTAAAGAAGGAGAACTCTTGGGAGCAGCTCTGGCAGATGGAGAAGATCACCCGAAACTTGTAGAGGAAATACTTAATGAAATAATGACAAAATTCTATGATAAATATGGAGAAGATCTTAAAAAGGGAACATATGATGTTTCCAAGTTTGAAGTGTTTACAAAAGATGTCGACAACTTAATTGTGTCTAAGATAAAGGCTAGGGGAGTGTCTACGCTTATTATGGGATTTATTGTGGGTGCAGCTTTAAGTACTATTCTATTTTTGCTCTTGATGCCCTTAATCGAACTCCATGGAAGCCTGTTTCCAGTAATTGTTTTTATATGGACGGTTCCCTCGCTGCTAGCTGGGTACATAGCAGGAAACAGAAAACTTGGAGCTGCATCAGCGATAATGACGTCTCTTGTCCTTTTAAGTATAATACGTCTTGCAAGTGGTATGCCTTTACCAGTGCTCTTATTTGCTTCTGAAATATTTCTCCCATCTTCAATATTGCTAGGACTACTGGGTGGATATGCTTTAGAAAGAAGAGCACTCTACCCCTTAAAGGAAGCGTAATAACAGTTTCACTCAGTTTCCTTTAAACTTACGTAACCTTCTTCTTTTGCTTTTAAAATTATTTTTATAACTTGTTCACGGGGAATGTGAGAGAGCTTATTAATTATTTCTTCGATATTAAACTTATCATTTATCATAAGGAAAACATCCGTGGCATCTTCTTCGAATTCTTTAAATGGTTCAGGGAGTTCAGAAGAAAAAAGATCATAAAACTTGCTCGATCTAACAGGAATCATCTTTAATAAGTCTTCTGTGGATGATTTTTCCTCCTTAATTTCTTCAACAATTTCTGGGGCCTCTTTTTCTACGAGCCCGATTTTATCCATGATTCTCATGGTTTTAATTAATGTGTAGCCCATTTGAACAACATTACTAAACTGAACTACCAAAAAACCTTCCTTAAGCTTAACGATAGCTATTTTCCCTACAAAGCCATCTATAATTGCTCTTCTACCTATTTCAGCTAACTCTTTCGCGGCATTTGTAATTCTTCTTAAAGTTGAAAGATCTTCAAAAGTAGATTCGACAACAGTTCCATCGTCAGAAAGAACAGCCCAACCTAAAACGTTAGGGTCCATTCCAAACTCTTCCCACAATACCTTACTAACACTTTCCAACCGCGGCGACCTCCCCGGCATGAATATTCAATATATGTGCAGCTGACACTCATCATTTAACCAAGAATTTTAAGGACAAAAAACTTAATAATCTTTCTCAACTACTCACTCATCTTGACAGATGAAGAAAAACCTGGGTTTGAACCCCTTACGATACATGAAAGGGGTAGATGACGTACAGGCTAGAAGCAGATGTCACCTTTACCATAGTTATCCCCTCATTTTTGTGAAAGTAGTAATAGGGGTTACAAGACAAAAGCTATATGTAACCTCTGCATAAAATACCTATTGGTTGTAGGGCGGAAGGGAGTAGGGCGCCCACTTATTTTTGATATGTGATTATAAGTTATAAAACCAAATATGTCCCGAATTTGTGATCCAAAAATATTTTACGTCATAAAATTGTTTTATTTTAAAATTATGTGTAAAGTTCACGTGGAGAAACTTAAAAAGATGAAAAATAAAAAATAGAGAAAAAACAAGATCTAAAATTCTTGCGGTGAAAAATTTGATTATTAAAAAAGGTATCGAAGGTCTTAGTTTAGTTGATGGAACAAGGAGAATTTTAGAGTTTAAAATATTAACTTTAAGCGTTGGAGAAGCCATATCAGAAATGGTTAGTTTAGACATAGAAACTGTCTATTATATTTTAAGTGGAAAAGGACAGGTAGGTACTGGAGAGTATGGAAGAGAAGTTAAGAAGGGAGATATCATTTATGTTCCACCTGAAGACGTTATATCAATACAGCAAGTAGGAGAAAAACCTCTTCAAGTATTAAGGGTTAGTATTGACACATCTAAGGAAACAAAAAGATTAGAAAACAGAGGCCACTATGCGTAAACACTCAACACTACAAATTCATTAACATACACTATTAATTTTAAGTTAGGTTTCCAAAATTGAAAACTTGCTGTAAAATTCATTCTCAAATTTTTTGTAGACATGCGGTAATAAGATTTGCGTCGATAGCTAACCTTTAAATATAGATTGATGAAAGATAAAGTTACAACCCCCTTCAAGGGGGAGGTAAGATTTACTTAAAGATGGATGTGTTCTAGTTGAAAACATGGAAAGTTACTTCTCAATTTAGAGGAAAAATCTATACTCATGACGTTTTTGATTTAAAAGAATTAAAAGGTGACTATGTAATTTTAAAAGAGAAATGGCTTGACAATTTCGTTAAATCCATCGAAAACAAAAACTACCAAATAGAAAAAATAAATCTTCTATCTTTGGTGGATCCAGAAGGAAAGGAGATAACCATACAAGGTAAATTCATTATGTATATAATTTTTAATTGTCTTTTCGCTGAACACTATCTGCCAATAAGACTTTTGATGGGGAAACTTCAAAGCGGCGAGATAATAGTGTTTGCAATAGGACCTGAACCTTTTGCAAAAGCAGTTGCAGAAGATGAAAGAATCCTATTTCACCCATTATTCTCCCTAATTGAAGAGTATAAAAATATAGAAGAAATAGTGATATTAGCGTTACCAAAGACGATAGAGCCTTAAACCATTACCCATCCATGTAAAATACCCAATATTGCTATGTTATTTTTCACAGCGAAGTACAATTCTAACTAGACGGTAAGCCACTATAAATCGTGAAATAGCCTTGGAATACCGCTCAGCATTAATTTCGTTAATACCTCTATCGTAAAACTGCTGAGCCAACTCAAGTAGCACTTTGTTTGAAACCTTCATCCTCATTGTTTTTATCTTATGCGGTTTCTTTAAACATTCCTCTAAGTCGTCAGCGTACTTTAAGTCTTCTTCTACTTTATATCTGACAGCTATAACTAACTTATAAGCGATATGCTTTAGCTCTTCGCTTAAAGATTCCGTAAACTTATAGTGTTTTACCAATTTTTCAAGTAAATGGGTTGCATGTCGAATTCTTAAGAAAGCTTTAAGGTATTCTTCCTTTTCATAGTATTCTAACGCTTTTCTAAGATCCTTTTCAATAGTAGAGATTTTCTTTTCGGTATTGTGTTTACCGAGGACATGATCATCTTTAATGTATTCCAACTCTCTTATTGCCTCATTAAGCAATTCTTCAAAAGAAAATTCAACAGTTAAAAGTAGTATTTCTTTACTCGTTGCGTAATTTTCTGTTTCCATGGTCTCAACCGTTAAGTTGTAAACTGCAAGTTTTTCTGGGGTCCACATAAAGGAAAATTTGCCATCATTGGAAGTAGTAAACTCGGTAAATAAGCTACCATTTATAAGCACTTTACCTGGAATATACGGAGTTGGGTCCCCCCCAGTATCCTTTACTAAAATGGTTATAGTTGTCGGCACAAGAAGATAAACATATTCTTCTACAGAAATATCTATTATAACTTTTTTCTTAACTGTTTCTACTTGGTCTGCTTGGTTAGCCAATGCGTGATTGCTTTGTAGAAGTAAAAGAGTGATCATGCATATGACGGTGATCATAAGCTTTATGTTTTTTGACCAATATTTCAAGCTATAACCCCCTCTTTAATTCTTTGAAAATTAAATTAACTATTTGGCTCCGACTTTATAAATCTTGCCTAAATTTTTAGTGTTATAGCATTTACTATTACAAAAAAGATAATTTTATCCTCTTATTCTGAAATAAGACAGAAGTGAACATAAAAATGATTAATCTTTTTTTACCCTAACTTAAAAAGTAGAACCATAAGACCTTTAATATTTCGCCTCGTAGTAATTCAAATACATGTTACAGAATTTGTTTGTTTTCTTGAATTTCAACTATCACACTAATGTATTTAATAGGTCGTTAAATATTCGATAGTACTGTAAGTTAAGCTAGTTTACATTAAGAAAAAATTAGCTAGAATCCGTACCATACGACGAAAAAGTATGTGCAACAAATTTCCTTGACAAACAACGCTATAATTAATAAAAGAGAATTAACAACGCTTTGAAAACATTTTCATTATTGAGTCAGAAAAGGGAGGGTAAAAAACACCTTTCTCAGTTATAATTGCAGATACAAGTTCATTCGGAGTTACGTCGAAGGCAGGATTCCTAGCTTTACAATCTTTGGGAACAATTCTCACCCTGACCCATTTACCTTCGTCTGTAACTCCCCAAACATACAAAACTTCATCTTCTTGTCTTTCTTCAATGGGAATTTTATCTCCGGAAGGACAGTTTAAATCAAAAGTGCTTGTGGGAGCAGCAACATAAAAAGGAATTCCATTTGCTTTAGCCGCTAAAGCAAGCTTATAGGTACCAATTTTATTGGCCACATCTCCATTAGCTGCAATACGATCAGCTCCAACAATAACCTTCTTAATAACACCCTTTTTCATAAAGTAGCCAGCAGCATTATCAGCAATAACATAATGCTCAATACCCTCCATCTTCAACTCCCAAGCAGTAAGACGAGCACCCTGCAATCTGGGACGAGTTTCGTCAACAAAAACAACAACTTTCTTACCAGAGTAATGAGCAATACGAATAGGGGCAAGAGCGGTGCCAAAATCAACAAAAGCAAGAGCACCAGCATTACAATGAGTCAAAACAACATCACCATCCTCAATAAACTCACTACCATACTCACCAATCTTACGACAAGCCTCAACATCCTCATCAGCAATCCTTCGAGCTTCCTCAAAAACCCTCACCTTAGCATCTTCAGCATTATCACATCTACGAGCGGCGGATAGAACACGATCAACAGCATGAAACAAATTAACAGCAGTAGGCCTCGTATTCCTAACAACATTTGCAGCCTCCTCTAACTTTGCGACAAATTCATCAAAATCATTCGAATTGATAGATAATGCTGCCTGAGCAACTGCAAAAGCAGCAGTAGCACCTATAGCACCAGCACCACGAACAACCATTTCCTTAATAGCCCAAGCAGTATCCAAATAACTTCTACTCTCAAAAATCTCAAAAACATGTGGAAGCTTACGTTGATCAATCATCCTAACAACACCATCTTCCTCCATCCAAACAGTACGAAACTCTTTTACCTCTCCATTGACCCTAATTTTCAGTTTTCATCACCTCCCATTTTAGCTGCTTACATTCAACAGCTAACATTTCCACCATATACGTTGATAATTTAATTTTAAATAACATCACATTTATTTTAAACTCCAAGCCACTAAAACGTTAAATCAGAACTGCTGTTATGATAATTATTTCGCATAAAACCTTTGAAATCTATTGCTCGGTGCATAAATTTCAAAAATTCCTTTAAGATTAAAAGAAAAAGAAGATTATTAGTATTTGCGAATTCTACCATCACCAGAACCATATAAGTAATATATACATCTCTGGATATTCTGTGTAGATCGCATATCCGTGTATCAGTATATAGATGTAAGTAGGTCTTTCCAGGATAACTCTTTCAGGCGAGTTCAACGTTGCACCATCGAAAACGTATCCTTCGTCCCAGCATACGTATAGGTCTAGGTCACTAGTTGGATATGTGCTCCAATCATTTAACCACATGAGTAGTATTTCTGCTTTTCTGGCACCTTCTGGAACTTCTATTGGTATCCAATCAACTACTTCATCTGGCCCTATAAAACCTCCTTGAACATAATCGGGGCACCGTACCTTTTTAGCTGCTTTTACGGTAATAACTATTTCAGCCGATATCTCATCGTAACTGGTCCAATCATTCTCGATAACAATCTTTACGTAACCAGGTTCAATCGGCGCTAAACGAGTCCATGGATCTGTAAATACTCCTGATACTCTTCCAAACCATTTTGTCTCATAATCTGTGATTATGAAAGTCGCAGGTCCCCAAACATTTGCGCTATCAACGTAATATGCGTAAGTTGAACGCTTTGCACTCTGTATATAAACTTCAAAACTATTTAGACCTAACGGGTTTTCATCGCCCAAATAAACCTTTCTGAGGTCGAGCTTTATCATATATGTCAAGTGAGATACGTAGAATATGAACTCAACTTTATGGCCAGGCTTTAAATCCTTAATATACGTCTTATATTTTCCTTCTCCGTAAATCGGTATATTAGCTATAGGCGCTAACTGAGCAACAGGAGACAGTTCTGGAGCTACATCACCTAACGATTCATCCGCTTTAAGAGCCTCTAAGGCGTTGTAAGCATTTAGGTAACCAGCACCCTGATCCCAAGCAGTGTAGCCATCCAACCATATTGCGCCTTTTGTGATAGCTTGCCTGTAATCTTCAGGACTTGCTACATCGTTCCCGAAGTTAGCTTCTGCATAACTATTTAACAACGCAATTGCACCAGAAACCGCAGGGGTAGCCATAGAAGTACCCGAAGCAAATGCATATCCTTCATATATTCCTTCGGTAACATTGTGATACGCTGAGAGTACAAAGACTCCCGTTGCTGAGATAGTTGGTTTCAATCTGCCATCGGCCGTGAGACCACGACTACTAAAGTGTATTACCTGAGGTGTTTCACTAGTGAATAGGTAGTAGCCTAAACCTGGCCAGTCGTAATAGATATCCCAGAATACTCTGGTGTTTACAGGATTAGCAACTGCTGCTACGGTTATTGCGGTGTTTGCGGTTCCTGGACTTCCAGTAGTCATAGGTGCTGGCCCCTCATTTCCAGCAGCAGCAACGATGGTTATTCCTATGGAAGTTGCGAAGTCAACTACTTGATCCTCTAAGTCTCTTCCATCAAAAAGCGTGGGGCCACTTAAACTCATACTAATAACATCTACATCCAATCCCTGTTCAAGTTTGAGACTTATTGCATACTCAATTGCTTCAATCACTTTAGATTCTGTTACTCCCGCACCAGTGTGGTCAAAAATCTTTATTATATACAGATCTGCAAGTGGTGCCATGCCAAGTAGCCAAATTACTTTGGTTCCTGGGTAACCATAGGGGTCACCTGGTGGTAGAGGCTGGCCTGTATATCTTTCTATCGCCAAAGCTAATGGGTCATCAGGTGGAACGATAATGCCTCCAGTACTAGCAATGATCCCTGCCACGTGGCTTCCATGCCAGTGGTTTGTTGGGCTGTCCCATCCTTCAAATTGTGTACCAACATCATCACTAAGATCTACGCCACCAATTATTGAAGTACCTCTAAACATAGGGTGACCAGAGTATATGCCTGTGTCGATTATGACTATGAGAGAGCCTTGACCCCGGTATCCTTCAGACCATACTGGAGTGGCTCCCATTGCTGTTGGATTCCAGTAGGTGTTTGGGTTTAAGGTTTTCAGATCCTTTAGAATTTCAGGTGTGACGAAGATTGTCTGATATTTTTCACTTAAAGATAAAGCTTGCTCCTTTATGGTGTCGAAAATATTAACATTTAAGTTTGGATTGCTTGACAGAGTCCATTCAACGTCGTAGTAAATCTTTTGTATTAATTCGTTTTCAGCGATTTTCAATATATTTTTAGCAGGTATTTTTGCTGCAAGTCCATTTGCGTACTTGAAAGTATGTGTTACGACACCGTCTGCATCGTTAATGGCGGAAATAAGGTCGTCGTAGTTTTTTGTGGCTGTTTGTATTATTGTTGGTAACAGCTTGTTTGGTTGGTTCGACGAAATGGCGTCTTGAATTTTCTGCATGAGTTCTTTGTCTATTTTTGTTATGGGCATAGCTTTAGGTTCAATTTTTGTAGAGCTTGCAGTTGGTAGCTCTGCAAGAGGTATCACTGAGATAAGGAATATTACAGCTAGCACTATAGCAAAAATTTTTCTTTTTTCCATACAATTCTCCCCTCTAACTTTAGCTAACTCGATATTAAAAATGGAGGTCTAAATATAAATCTTTTTGCTTCCATTTTGGTCTTTGTAGCAATAATGGGCATAAATATCCAATGTAAACTTATTATTGGCGTTAAAACTGCTTACACCGATAACCTAAAAATAAACAAAAAGTGACAAAATATTGAGATAATATTTTATGTAACGGTCAGCAGACGTTGTTAACGTTGTTGTTCTATAAGAGTTCCATAACCGACGTACAGGATTTTGTCCGGGGATAATGCGTCGATAACTTCTGGTCGATGGGTTATTGCTATTAATGTTATTCCTGCTTGTCGGCAAATCTCATTGATTTTTCTAGCTACTCTTCGAGCTGTTAATACATCCAAATGTGCAGCAAACTCGTCTATTACTAGGAGATTTGGTTTTTCTGCAAGCACCACGGCCAGTTTTGCTCTTTCTTTTTGACCCGTTGAAAGTTCGGAAAATTTAGCCCTGTAAAGTATAGCATCCGCCAGTCCACATTTATTTAGCACCTCAACAGCCATGTACTGATCTCCAGTTATACTGTAAATTTTTTCTAAAAGAGTTGAATCACCAAATGTAGGTTCTATTTCCCCCGGGATCAATGCAGCTATCTTTGCATTTTCTGGAAGCTTTATCTTTCCGGAATCAGGTTTATAAAGTCTCTCAAAAACTTCAGCGCTCAACTTTTCTTTCAATATTTTCTCATATTCCTTTTCTGCCCCTATGATTAGTCTTGCTAATGTGGTTTTTCCAGCCCCACTTGCACCTACAACAACTACAACTTCCCCGGATTCTATCTTTATGTTTGCGTCTCTAAACACTGCTTGCTCTATGATTCTCGATTCTACACCAAAAGCTCTAAGAAGCTCTTTCAACTCTGTAGGAAGTTTTTCAAGATCCAGTTCACTTTCATATTTTTTGGTCATGTTTACTATTTCTACTGGTCCTTTAAGCACATCAACTTTCCCATATCTAGATCTAAAAAGCACTCCTCCGTGCTTAGATGCATACTTATCATTTTTAAGGAAAAATTCTAGTTTTTCACGAGCTTTCTGGGTTAATGGATAGTATAGGACTGGACGGCCACCTGCAGTATCCCATACATATTTGAAGCCTATTTTTTCGAAAAATGGATGTGCTCTAGCCATTTGCGCAATTACTTCAACCATGTGTTTTCTTTTCTTCATCTCTGGTACTGCTCTTTCCGCTATCCATTCCACAGCTATTTTAGCACTTAATGATCCAAGTCCGTCCGCCCTATAGTCTGGGTGAACAACTACTCGCGCAATTCTGCTAACCGCGGTTTCACATTGTTTGAGGGCTTCCCATTTAACCTCTTCCCATATCTTTCTTATCGCTATTCTATTTCCAAACTCTTTCCGTAGCTTAGCCATTTTTTCTTTCGCTATTTTTTCAGGCCAGAAAACTGGGTGAAACCAGTCTTCTTCAAAAACTTTTTCTCGAATATTCCTCTCCACGGATATTTTTCCGTTTTCTTCGATTCTTCGATGCATCGATGGAACTGGGGGGTCAACTCGAACGTAAGCAACTATTTTAGGTTCGTAAGGTTTTCTTTCAAGAAGTTCTAAAACAAGAAAACGGGAGGCGGGGGTGCTACCTCTAATTTCCAATATGTGAACATCTTTTGAAGATTTGCATTTTGGACATGTGGGGCGAGTATTTGCTTCAATGAATTTCCCACATTTTTCACATCTCCAAATTGCAACGATCTCCTCCTTGCTAGCGTAATGGTATTGTTCTAGTGAAGCTATTGCTTCGAAATCGGATTCAAAAACAGCTTCGCGAGCCTTAATCTTATATTCGTAAAGAATTTTCCCCGTAAGGGGATCTGATCTTGGATGTGTGATTTCCTTAGTGAATACTGGCCACACTTTTATTCTTTCACCTTTCCATAAACGGTAAAATTCGTAATCGTCAAAATCCAAAATTGTTGTATTAGTTTTCTTATCCTTTTTCCCTTTATTTAATGTGTGTACTTCTACTGTTTCCCCTTCTATAAACCATTGTGCAATTGTTCCGCTCATGTAAAGTCTATATCTTTGTTTCTTATACGCTACTTCAAGTACTCCAAACCATCGATGCTTAAAACGAGGGACCTCGGTCTCTACTATTTTACCTATAATCTTCATAGAATATTCACCGGAGATTACCTCATACCAAATAAATATAAATAGATTGGTATTTTTTAAGAAAAAAGATAGTGTCGATAGAAGAGGTGCCACTGCCATGCTGTTGATGTCCATAAAGCCAAAATATGCATATAAAATACTTAGAGGCGAGAAAAAATTTGAGTTAAGAAAGAGATGTGATAGGATAGATTATGGTACTAGAGTAATAATTTACGCTTCTAGTAAAGTAAAAGCGATTATTGGAGAGTTCAAAGTAGGCAAAATATATAAAATGCCTGTTGAAAACCTGTGGAACTTCGTGAAAGATCAAGCTGGAATAACGAAAAAGGAATTTGACAGCTATTTCAAGGGAGTTGAATATGGATACGCTATGGAGGTTTTAGAACCAAAAACCTATAATAACCCCATACCTCTTGAAACCATACGTGAAGAACTAAACGAACCAAAATGGATGCCACCCCTCAGCTATTGTTACATCGATAAAAAACACCCACTAATCTCCATAATCACAAAATACAACAAGGAATAAAAACAAAGACTATTAAACTAACATTTCATTTTCTAGCGTATTTGTGCTTTCCCTTGCAACATTAAGTAAAGATTAAAATAGCCTATTACTGTTATACTTACTTGGATTTTATTCTATGATTAATAAACCTGCTAAAAGGGGTTTAAGGCTAAATGGGAGACCCTTTTAATGCTACTAGTAGTGAGTGGCTTGAAACCGCATGGAGTAACTTTGAGAGAGCGTGTAGAGCAATTAAATCTGAAGATTATGCTCAAGTAGTTTTTTATGCTCATCAAACAGTAGAAACAGCAATCAAAGCGTATTTAACAAGCAAAGGCTATAAAGTTCTTCACACGCATGATTTAAAAGTTCTAGTAGAAGAAGCAATTAAACTTTCCTTAAAAATCGATATTAAAAGTAGGGATCTTGAAGAATTATCTATGCACTATTTTGCAACCAGATATCCAGATGCCAGAAGACGATTAAAAATACCCAAAGAATACTACACAAGGAAAGTTGCATTAAAATTTCTTAACCTAGCCTATAAAATTTTAACATTAGTAGAGGAAGAATTATGAAACCTAATGATTTCGATTTCGGTGAAACCTGGAGAGGAGAAAAGGTTAACAAAATACTTAAACGTTGGTTAAAAGAAGTTTCTCAACGTACAACTCTTAAGATGGTTATTGCATTTGGGTCAAGAGTTAAAGGAAAAGCTAAACCATGGAGCGACCTTGACCTATTAGTAGTAGTAAAAAAGGCCCCAAAAGGTCTTGCTAGATGGCTTAACTTCCGTGTGCCTGGATGCGAGGTCATAGAACCAAGAGTTTACGCAGAAGATGAATTCTTTAAAGCTCTTAAAGAGTTAGATCTCACTATCCTAGAAGCATTACATCATGGAATACTAATTTTTGACGACGGCTTTTATAAAAAAGCGTTTGAAGAATTTTCGAAAGTTATAGAGAAGTGGGAACTGCGAAGAGAAAAAATCGGATGGATAAGCCTTAAAAAACTCAAACTATCAGCCGAAACCAAAACTTAACCAACTTAATATACCTCTTATTTTAAATTATTAATTGGATATGTTTGAAAGCGTTTTGTAATACTTTTTAAATTCTTCAAATACAGGAGGCATTTGTGGTGAGTATGGAGAGAAGGGAGAGAATGTTAAGAAGCGGCGAAGTTACTGAGATTCTCGGAGTTGATAGGCACACCGTAGTTAAATGGATTAAGGAAGGAAAGATTAAAGCGATAAAGCTTCCAAGCGGGAGATATAGGATACCTGAGAGCGAGGTGAAAAAAATACTTGAAGGAAGAAGCGATTAAAGCTTACAGCATTCCTATCGAGTCTCCAAAGGACTTAATTGATGCGTATTTTGAAGTGAAAAAGAAGACACTAAAAGAAGTATTTTCTCACATCGTTTATTCTCAAAGAGGAAAAGTCCATTTAAACTTTAAGAAAGAAGACAGAAGGGAACTCAGAGATAGATTGCTGAAAGATTGGACGTATTCTAAACACTATATTGATTCAGCCATAAACTCAGTCATGGGATTAGTTAAGGGATGGATCAAGCTTCGTAACAGAGGAAAAGCAAAATCAAAGCCCGAAATTACTAAGAAGACCGTTTACATTAAGAATACCTTATTCAGCTATAAAAATGGTATTCTTAAGATAAGTATTG
>JAEOSG010000070.1 GCA_016840485.1 Candidatus Baldrarchaeota archaeon | reverse complement strand
TTCTCATGTCATTAGGAGGGGAAGTATAATGTGCAGCTATGTTATTAACAGAGATATTTAGAGGAAAGGCTGGTTTCCCGCCCTCTTTTACAATCATTTCCTCGATTTTCTCGCATACGTATAAAAGTTTAACATTTGGCTTTACTAAGGATTCTGCATATTTTAGTGCTTTTTGGGCTATTTCACCCGCTAGTCTTAACTTTTCTAGTGTTTTACTGTCCAAGAAAATCACCCGTGCCTAACCTAGACTCAAAAATAACATTTAAACTCAAAATAGAACTTGAACTTTTATAAATATTTGTTAGTCAAAACCGTTTAGGATACTATCGTTGTTTTAATTTTTTTACCAGTTTTCTGAGTTCTCTTACATTTCTTACCGGTTTTTTCTTGTTTTTGATGAAAAAGCAGTCTACATTCATCCCTCTTATTGAAGAGACTATAGAAAATTTATCAAAGATTATAATGCGGGGTCTGGCTTTCTTGTCCATGTCGCCGCCTAAAAACCATAAGTAGAAGTTCACAAACATTTTTTCTATATCTACATCGAAGTTTTCGTCGAATTTTTCCCACTCCTTTAATACCGGCCCTAAATTTTTATCAAATTCAATTTTCACATAGGCTAAGAGATCACTCTTGGTAACGGACACGTCAAACCTCCCCACTGCTTGATTAAAGTAATTCTTAAAGACCTTTTTATATCTTTTTGTTACATTCTTAACACTTAATTAAGTTAACCAAGGGACCCCTTATTAGACATTACATTATCATACTCATAAAGTATAAACAAAAAACTTAAGGTAGAAACTGTTTTACCGCATGGTGAAGTGTTTATGAACAATATGGAAACTAGAAGAGAACAGATAATTAAAATGCTTAGAAATTCTGACCGCTTTATTTCAGCAGAGCAAATAGCTCGTTCACTTGACGTTAAAGATGTTAGATCAATATACAGCGACATACAACATATCGCTAAAACTATTAGAAGTTTGAGTGGTGGTAAAGAAATCGTTATCATGGATCCTCCTAGATGTAGAAAATGTGGTTTCGTATTTAAGAATATGAAACACCTTGGAAAGCCTGGAAGATGCCCGAAATGTAAATCTACTTGGATAGAACCGGCAAGATTTAAAATTAATTCGAGACGTTAATTTAAGCTTCTTCTGGTATTTCACTTGGCAATTTCTTTAATCCCTGTATAGTAAGTCTTACTACATCCTCTTTTATTTCAACAGCTCCGGTTTCAGCCATCTCTTCTAGATATCTCCTAGCTAGTATGGTTGGTATTGCTACTATTTTACTTATTCGTGAAATTGGTAACTCTTGATATTCCTTAAGTACTGCTAGTATTTTTATTTTTGGATCTTTTTCCATCATTTTCATAAGTTTTTCAAGTAAAGTGTCGTATAACTCTAATTGTTTTTTAAGTTCCTCGTTCTCTTCGATTATAGCTTTTCTTTCCTCTTCAAGTTCTTGTAGCCTTTTCTTGGCATCCCTCAGCTCCTTGGAGACTTTTATAAGTTCGACGTCCGCGCCTTCCAGTTTTTCTACTTCTTTAGCTAATCGTTCTGCTTCTTCTTTTTTGTCAGCAAGTTCTACCTCTAGTTTTGATGCCTTGCTTTCTAAACCTGTTATCTTTGCTCTTAGTTCATTTATTAAATTTGTTTTTTCGTCGAGCCGTTCTTGAAGCGCTGCTATTGTTGGCTTTAACTTTCCTTCTATCTCTTCCTGTGCTACACGTAATTTCTCTTCTAATTCTTCAATAGTTCTAGTTTTATCTTTTAATTCCTCTTCAAGTTTTGCTCGGATTTGTTTTTCGTTTTCTAAGTCTGCTCTAGCTGTTTTTAACTTTTCTAGTTCCGCGCTTAACCTAGAAAGTTGCGCTTCTTTTTCTCTTAGTAATTTTTCTGCTTCTGAATATTTTTTAACCTCTTCTTCAAGCGTCCTTAAACTTTTTTTTAAAGATTCTAATTCTTCCATCTTTGCTTTAAGTTCTTCTTCTCTTTCTGCAAGTGCTGTTGCCAATTTATTCCTTTCTTCTTGTAGTTCCTCTATTTTTGCTTTTGCTTCATCAAGTTCCAACCGCACATTTTTCAACTTGTTAATTACATCTTCTCTACTCTTTAATTCTTCAAGCAGTCTGTCTCTTTCTCTTTCAAGGTCTTTTATTCTTCTTTCGGCTTCGCTAAGTTGATCCGAAAGTTTTGATATTTCTATGAGTTTCCCCTCGGCTTCTTCAAGCTTTTGTCTAAGTTCTTCTATGGTTTTTTCTCTCGTTTCAAGTTTTGATGTTAGTACTTCCATCTTCTTTTCGAATTCTCTTGCTTTTCTTGCTTCTTCATTAAGTTTTTCGATTTCTTCCTTTAATTTATCTATTTCACTCTCTTTTTCAGCAGCTTCTTTTTCTTTTTCTTCAAGTTTTTGCCTTAATTCGTCCAGCCTTGCTGTTAGTGTTTCTACATCCTTTCTAAGAGTTTCCATGGTTTCTTCTACCGTTCTAGTGCTGTCTAGTATTTTCTCTCTGATATAGCTGGCCAAACCCTTGCTCATCCTTACTGCTAAGTGTTCTATAACCTGGTCTAAACTCCGATCAAACTCCGCAAAAAGAGGTGACGCTATCGCATAAAGCGACAATTCATCTCTTTTTCTCAGCATTCTTTCCTTTATTAGTGATATCGTCTTCTTTATGGTTTCTGAGTCTTGAAGAATTCTCCCTCTTACTTCCGCTTCTATTTCATCTTCCACTATCCTCACCCTTCATCATAAGTTTGTAAGTATAGCCAGATTAATATATTTATTGGAACCCAACTATTTTTTGAAGACTTACTTATATTTTTTGTCGTTTTATCAGTAATGGTTTACCCCACACCTCTCCAACCCATTGAATATCTACTAGTCACGGTAATTATGAGCTGCTGGGAATTTAATGGAGTACAGCCATTTGTAATGTGTTATTTCAAATTTCACTAATGTAAAGTTAATTTTAAAACTATTTTGAGTATATTTGCATTACATTTATATAGTTATTCACCCGATTTTAAGTTGTAATAAATGCGGTAACAAGATGGAGGGTAGGATGACCCCTGTAAACAAAACAGCACAGACAATGAAAAGAAAACCTAGAGCTGGTGACTTCTAAGAGGGAAATTTAATGCTTCTTATACTCTTGCTCATGAACGAAAATGGTGTAAAAATAGCAAAAAACTATACAGAACACCAACTCCTATTTCCATTAGCAAAAATAGGTGAAGCTCTTTTAGAGCTAGAAACAGACAATGAAACAAAAAGCACAACAATAGCAAACATTAAAATAACGTACACAAAAGTTAATGGCCACTTAATCTTGTTAGGCGCTTCTAGAGAAGAAAGCGACTTCCATTTGCAAAAAAGAGTAAACGAACTTAAAGAAAAGTTTCTAGAGTTAAAAAAGAAGTACACAAATCCTAAAGAACTTTACGCGGCATTTAGAAACGCAATTGACCAAGTTATTATTACTCCTGTTAAGATTAGTCTTGTAGGTTACGGAGGCGTTGGGAAAACAACAATATTAAAATTAATACGTGGCGAAACACCACCAAAAGAATACAAACCAACATTGACACCAGAAGTTGCAACACTAGAATCCGCTATGGAAGGAACTGTTGAAACTGCGAGCGTAGGTAATGTTAGGGTTGTTGTTTGGGACTTCGCTGGGCAGGAACAGTTCAGAGCCCTCTGGAACCTATGGATGCGCGGCAGTGACATAGTAATATTGGTGACGGATTCAACCTACGAAAATGTTATGAAAACGAAGTTTTTGTTGGATTTGATTCGTGAGTGGGCGCCGCACATCAAAGTAATAGCCTTCGCAAACAAACAAGACCTACCAGAAGCAATGAAACCAGAAGAAGTCTCAGAAATCCTAGGAATAAAAGCACACGGAACAATAGCAATAGACCCATCCTATAGATTTATAATTTTGGATATATTAAAAAAGACTATTGAAAGTGTTTTAAGAGAGGGGATAAAGTTTGCCTAAAGCTATAGTACTTTTGTATTGGGACCCCATAGAGGGGGCTAGAATTGAATATAAATATCCTATAGATGCTGATTTGTCGAGAGCAGAAGCTATGAAGATTTTTACAAGCCATGCAATTGGCGGGGGTACCGCTGGCTTTATGTCTATGTCAATTGGTGATAAAAGAATTGTAAGCTACTTCTCTGGAATAGAAGTTGAACCTCAAAGGTGCTTAGTTGTTCTTTTGGACGAAGCAGAAGAACCTCTTGAGTACGCTGAGATACTTCCTCAAAGCGCTGAAAACCTCTTCTCACAACTAAGTATCATGGGTAGAGAAGAAGCAGAGGAATTTATTAGAAAGACTTTTGAAGAATTGAAGACAACTACACCTTTAACCTATGAACAGATGCTGTTTCATATTTTTGCTGATCCCCTCAGACAATACGCTCTCACTAAAAAGTTAATTGAAAAACCTTACACTCTTAAAAGACTTCAAGAAGAAGTAGAGTTTGAAACTGGAAGAACCATAGATAATGTTAACATTTTTATCAGACCATTTAAGCGGTCTGGACTCGTAATAGTTGAAGATGTTAGAACCCAAGACGGAAGCATTTTAAAAGATGTGGTATTTTTAATTCAAGATGCAATTATGTATAGAGTTCCTCCGGCACGAATATTAGAACTTACAGAATTGGGAGAAATCCCCCCACAGATTTCAAAGCAATATATTGAAGACGTGAAAAACTTTTTCACTAGATCTTATGATCCGTTTGCAGATAACTCCGAAGACAATGAATCTCTTGCAAAATTTTTCTTGAATAGAATGGCTTATCAACTTCTCTTAGTGTTAAGAGAAAACGTAGGTAAAATTAGTGAAATAGCTGAGAAAGCTCATATAGATGAAAATGATGCAAAAGATCTTTTAAGAAGAATGGAACTGTTAGACGTTATATCGTTTTATGAAGTCGATGGAGAAGAATATGCTATACTTAAAAGCGATGTAACGTTTAAAGTGTTTTTCCCTGAGTACCTTGTAGATAAACTTCAACGTAGAGTTATGGAGGGCGAGATTCCACGAGAAGTTGCTAAAAGACACTTAGAGCTTTTAGGCGAAATGTATATGAGGCTGCATGGAATAAGAATAACTCCAACAGCCTCCGTGAGAAGGGTGCGTGAACTATTTAGAGAATTGGGATTGGGGAGCGAATAAAATGAGTAGAAAATCTAGGTTAAAAATCAAGAAATACGGGTTAATATCTATTATAATAGTATTGATGATTTTATTTTCGCCTCTAAATGAAAACAAAACTTTTGCAATTGCCGAATCAGGATCAGATTCATCACCAAGCCTAGACTCTTCTAATGACCCTCAATCAACAGGTTCTCCTCGAAACGTAACCGAGTACGCAACCTATTTAAAAACAGAAAACATTAATACCCCTCAAAACGTAACAACCATATTTCCTTTAGACTGGAAACCCTATAAAGTTAGTGCTACCATAAATAATCTTGTAGATACAGTGAATGATAGTATCCAAGACCCAAGCTTTGACACTGTTACTGGATATTGGACATCTATAATAAATGACACTATTGTGGGAGATGAACAGCCAGATGTTTACACTGGCATAACATCAATTAGTAGTGATCAAGTTGTTTATGTTTCAATGGTAATTGAGCAAGCTTGGTGGGGAGATATAATCGAGGAGGGTGAATACGGGGCTTGGCTACAAAATATTACTTTCAATCCTAGGGGTTCTGTTCATGAAGCTTGGCTTTCTTTTAATTATAGATGGGTTGAAACTTATGTTGGTCAAAACATGGCAAATCTAGAGATTTTTGCTAAGGTTGCGACAAGAGATCAATTTAATATGTCCTCGTTTGACGTCTTCACAGTTTCTCTTGTTGAAACCATGGCTGGAAGTCAAAATACTTGGATTCCGGTAAATGCCTCAGTTCCATCATCATATCTGAATTTCCCTGATAATAGATCGATTACAGTTATGTTAGGTGTAAGAGTCGTTGCAGAAATATCTGAAGATTGGATTACACGACCATATAATTGGACTGTTTATTTTGATGATGTTCAGCTAATTGTGGTGAGTGAAGTTAATGCTTCTCAAGTTGGTTTATCTATGTCTATAGGTTCTCAGACCGTTAATTTTACTGATCAGGGCTGGGGGAGTGGAAATGCTTCTCTTACTGGGGAATGGAGTGAAAATGTTACCATACTATTTGACAGTACGTGGAGCTACCCGGTGATGGGAACGTTGAATGTAGTTTATCATCTTGTTTTTAGATCCATTACTGACAGTGTTACATTCTCGGTAACTTCGGGAAGTAATGTTTCTTGGACTGTTATTTATACAACTCAAAGGCTTACTGAAGATTATACAAATAGATGTTTCAAAGTATTTTTACCTGTTGATTGGAATATTAGTCAGGTTAAGGCTCCTGACAATCGAGAAGTACCAGTTCATATGTTGAATATAACTATTGTAGATGGTACAAAAGTGTTAGAGATACCTAAAGACCAGTTTCAATATGGTACATGGAAATTTTACATTTCTTCGCCTAACTATGTGAAACAGGTTAAAGTTTTATATTCTAATGGAACTTTTGCAGGTGTTACACCTAATTTCTATGTTAATACTTCAATTAAAGTGGCAACACAAATATTAAACTCGTCTGATTTACCTCCAGCTAATGTTGGAAAACTTAATGTTACAATATACGATCCAAGTGAAAATATTTGGAGTTTTAATGTTATTACAAGTTTAAACGACACAGGATGGGGGATTACCTCTCCTCTATTAATTAGTGGAAGCAATTCCTCAGCGGGTGAATATAGTGCTGAAATGTTTTGGAGCAATGGTGAAGAGGTTGGCTATCTAGTTGTGTCCATCTTATTTACAGTAACTCATAGAACATCTCTTGTTATCCAAAGTCCAGTTAAAACACAAGTCTATTATGGTGATTTAGTATTAATTAGCGTTCAATTTTTGGATGAAGATACTGGAAATCTGATTAGAGGCGCAACGGTAAAATGTAATTGGACCACTGGTGAAAGAAACTTCACTGACATCGGAACGGGTGAATACGAAACCACATTTAACACATCAGAACTTGGTATAGGAAGATTTACATTTATAATTACGGCTCAGAAAGCTTATTATGATAGTGCAAATATTACGCTTACTTTGGATATTTATTATAGGACTGTTCTTAGTTCCCCTCAGGCTCCTGAGTATGGGGTTCCTATTCCAATTGGTGACAATTTAACGGTAGATCTATATTACGAAAGAGCAGACACAAGAGCTGGAATTACAGGTGCCAGTATTGCTGCCAATGGAACTTGGAACGATAGAATTTTGGATGTAGAGGAACCGGAAGCTGGGCATTACGTAGTTTACTTTAATACAACTGGTTTAGGTGCAGGTTACCATACGATAGAGTTGATGGCAAATAAGTCATTTTATGAAGCAAAAAAAATCACTATAAGATTTCTCTTTGTTTACAAGACAAAGTATTCTCCCGAAAGCTTGGCAATATATGTTGGATACAATGAGAATTTCACTGTCTGGTTTAAGTACATGTATTATAACGGTTCTCCTGTGCTAGGAGCAAACGTGACAGTTTATATAGAGTGGTTAGACCAATGGATAACAATGACCGACACTCATAACGACGGAAACTATACTGCTGAGGTAAATGCTTCTGCCCCCATGGCAACAGTTTATAGTTTAAGGTTCCGTGCAAATAAAACATTACATCAATCTTGGGAAGTAAGTCCAGTAACAGTAGTGATTTGGGAACGGCATACCTTATTAGAAGTGATATATCCCACGAATTTAACACTTTCTGTTACTTGGCTTGAAAACGGAACGGTAAGAGTAAATTATCTTGATGCTGTAACTCAGGGTGGTATTGCAAATGCAACTGTAAAGGTTGACTGGTCTGGAAGCTCTTCATACCAAGATCTAAACAACGGAACATACATAGTAGAAATATCAACAAAAGGAGTAGATGTAGGAACATACATGTTAACAATAACTTTTGACACACCAACTTACACAATAAATTCCACATCAATACAAGTTATAGTTGAAGAAAGAGAAACTTACCTAGTAGCCCCTTCATCGCTTTCTGTTACTTGGCTTGAAAATGGAACAGTGAGAGTAGAGTATCGTGATGCAAATGGAACAGGAATACCAGGAGCAAATATAACCGTTGATTGGGCTGATAAGCATTGGGTAAATAGAAGTTTAGAACAGAGCGGGACATATGTTGTGGAGATAGAAACAGATAGTCTCACAGCTGCCGGTACCTACACCTTAATGATATCTGTACATGCTCCCAACTACGCAATAAGCTCAAAAACAATACAAGTAACTGTAAATGAAAGAACAGTCAATGTTACTGTTCAACCTTCGACGCTTTCTGTTACTTGGCTTGAAAATGCAACAGTGACAATACAATATCTTGATAATGAGACAAGGGCAGGGATTGCAAATGCAACCGTCTCTGTTAGCTGGCCTCCCGAAGCCTATTGGGTAAATAGAAGTCAAGAACAAAATGGGACGTACATAATAGAAATATCGACGAAAAACGTGAATGCTGGCACTTATACCTTGACAGTGACTTTGGACACACCTACATATGAAGTTAGTTCGGTTTCGATTCAAGTTATTGTTGAGGAGAGAGATACAACTATTACCGCTCAACCTTCGACGCTTTCTGTTACTTGGCTTGAAAATGGAACAGTGAGAGTAGAGTATCGTGATGCAAATGGAACAGGAATACCAGGAGCAACCGTCTCCATTAGTTGGTCTGGAGGCCATTGGGTAAATAGAAGTCAAGAAGCAAATGGAATATACATGGTGGAAATATCAACAAAAGGAGTGGATGTAGGAACATACAGTCTAATAATAAGAATAGACAAAACAAACTACGCCGCAAAGTCTATCACAATTCAAGTTATTATAGGAGAAAGAGAAACACAAGTTGAGGTAGTATTTCCTGCGGATTTGAAGCTTAACGTTACTTGGAGTGAAAGCGTAAATGTAACGGTTGTTTACCGTGACGCAAATGGAACAGGAATACTAGGAGCAAATATAACGGTAACATGGGGTAGTTCTTGGAACTACCATGACTTACAAAATGGAACGTACATAGTAGAGATTACAACTAGTGAAATACCAATTGCCGGTACGCATAGTTTGATGATAAGTTTTAAGGCCTCTAACTATAAAGTCAATTTTGTCATGCTTGAGGTAAAAATAAACGAAAAAGCATCAGACATCGAAGTTTACCCGGAGAATTTAATGTTAACTGTTAGTTGGCTCGAAAACGCGACCATAAAGGTTAACTATCTCGATAATGAAACTAGAAACGGTATTTCTGGTGCCAGTGTTATTGTTACTTGGGTTGGTTCTTATTATGTTGATTCCAGCCTAAATAATGGAACATATATCATAGAGATTTCGACAAGGGAAGTGACTGTTGCTGGAAATTACTCATTAACCATAGTTTTAGATACCCCTGTCTATATTAGTCGCTCAGTAAGGCTTTTTGTTGTCGTTTTAAGGCAGGAAAGTGATGTAAATCCACGTTTGCTTGAATTAACTGTTGCTTGGGGTGATATCAAGAACATCACCATTACCTATATTAATAATATGACTAGTGAAGGTGTCCCTGGTGCTTACGTTAACTACAACATGACTTCTTTTGCTTTGAGAGAAGATTATGGAAATGGTACCTACGTCATTGAGTTTGATTCTTCTAGGACCAATGTTGGAAACTACACTGTTCTTGTAGTATTTGATTCGGCCATGGTTAAACCAGCAACTTGTGTTGTTAAGATACATGTAGTTGAAGTTTCAACAGAATTGACGGTCACTATACCGAAAGAACCAGTGCCGGTAGGAGATTTGTTTAACTTTACTGTTCTGTACTACGATTTAAATCATAGCCGAGGCGTTGAGGACGCTTTAATAATGGTTGATTGGCCATACGGTTATGAAATCGAAGTTATTGGTGGCGGTAAGTACGAAATTTCCCTCGTAACCAAGAATGTACCTATTGGCGAATATAATGTAAGCATATCTGCATTTCGCCAGAATTACATGGAAAACAGTAAATTAATTACAGTTAGGATAAGATTGATAAAGATGCGAATCGATGCACCTTCCTTGACAAAGGTATACTTTACACAGTTGGGAAATCTTACTATTCAGGTTTGGGACGATGATCATGATATTGTTATTGATTATGCGACAATAACGTCGAATTTAACTGGAATCCTCGAGATTAAGGGTAAAGGTAACGGTACCTACATTATTACGTTTGACACAAGAGTCTTGGATGTTAGAAACTATACAGTACAGATACAGGTATCAAAACCGAACTATGAAACGAAAACTGTCACTGTTATAGTTGAAATATTACCGATCCCGACAAGTTATCGATTGTACATTATTGGAGCTAATATCACTGGTCAAGTGATTAGCGTGATTGAAGGAGGCACCTTCAACATAACTGTTGAATACATTGATACTCTTCATGATGAAAAAATAGAGGGAGCAACTGTTTACTTAGTATTTCCTAATGGCACAGAGATTGCACTCTACGAAGTTGATGGAGGAAATTACACTATCAAAATTGACACACATGAACTTGAAACTAAAACATACAACATAACCTTGGTATTATCAAAGTCACGCTATCAAGAACAACGCATACAACTTTACTTAAGGGTTGAATCAAAACCAGTAGTGCCAACGAAGGTACTTCTTATGGGGCTTTTAACTGGTTCAGGGGTTGCTGCGGGCATTTTTGCTCTTGCTGCTTCATGGTATTTCTACTTTAGATTCCCAGCGTTTGTACGACTTACACGTAGCATTTCTAAGAGACTAATTAAGGGTAAGTCACCGAAATTTGGAAAAGTACGTGAGAGAGAAGAAATCATACGTGACCTAATTAGAAGAGACTACGGTACTGTAGTACCTCCGTCATTCTTAGAGAAACCGGAGGTAGAGGTAGAGGTTCCAGAAGTAGAAGAAGTCTCGGAGGAATTAGTTGAAGCAGGGGAAGAAACATTAAAAGAAGTCGCCGAAACTATTGAAACATTAACAGGCATAGAGGCACCGAGAGAATTAAAACGACTATTAGAAGAAAAGAAGAAGGAAGTAGAAGAAAAAGAAGAAAAAATTGAAAAAGAAGAAGGAGAAACAGAGGAAGAAAAAGAAGACTAATATGCATGTTTTAAATAAAAAGGAAGGTGAAAACCTATATATTTTTTAATTTTTTAAGAAGCCTTTTTAGTTCTTTTTCCACGTTTGAGGTTGAAAACACTTTTTCAGCTAATATTTTAATTTCTCTTTTAAGTTTATCAAGTTTTGTTGTCTCCTCGTATGTTAATATGGCTCCGAGACATTTTCTAGATGTACCCTCCCCTTCGAAACATGCTAACACTTGTAGATTACTTATTTGGAGTAACGTTGGATCGTAGGATTTGAGACTGCTCCCCATTAACATGATTCGCTCTGCAATCGAATTGTCTATCGGAGCACTTATGGGCACTTTATGGCTTAATTTAGCGCCTTTAACTCTGTCCCATTCTATAATGAAGAGACCATAAGGAATCTTCATCCCCTTCTAGTTACGTTTTAAATTATAATTAGCTGTTTATATTGTAAGACTAGTAACGTTATAGCGATCTTAGCCGTATTAGGTAATTATATTTTCAGCGGCATTGTTTATAAATCTTAATTTATCTAAAATATGCCTTTATTTCATAAGTGTTGGAATTTATGTGAGAACTTTAACTTTTAACGAAGTAACATAGATACTTCCAGAAGATTTGTTGTTAACGGTTTTAAGCAAATTTTTAAATTATTGGGTAAGAATAATCATGACAAAATATGTATGTCAATATAACACCATTATAGTTGGATTAGCTCTCCTTGGGCTAAATTAAGTTAACATTTGTATACAGATGGTGTGAAGGTTGAAAATGGACAGTAAGGGGAGAATTCATTTCAAAATTGTTTATTATGGTCCCACGCTGAGCGGGAAAACAACTGCTTTAAGATGGCTTTATACAAATGTCAAAGGATTGAAAAAGGGCAAACTCCATGAATTGAAGAGCCCTGATGGCCGTACAATGTTTTTTGATTATTTGCCAATTAGTACAACTGAAAATGTGATTTTTGATGTTTTTACTGTTGCTGGTGCGCGTAGACATCGTGTTGTTAGGCAGGCGTTACTTAGAGATAAAGATGGCACGATCGCTGTCGATGGTATAGTTTTTGTAGTTGATAGTTCTAGGCGGAGATTACGTGACAATATAGAGTGTTTAAAAGAGATAAAAGAGATTCTCGGAGATAAATTAGGAAAGGATGTACCCATTGTGTTTATGTTAAATAAACAAGATGTGTGGGATGCTATGTCCAAGAGAGAACTTGTAAGAATTCTTGATATAGAAGATTTCCCCGTCGTTGAAACCGTTGCAATTAGGGGAAAAGAAGTAGCTAAGGCTTTTATGATATGTGCCAGAGAGATAATTTTAAAGAAATTGTATAAGTTTTGATCGGTTCTATTCTTCTCCGGCTTTACTTCTGAGGACACATAAGTACATGTCCTTTTCTAAGGCCAACAGTATTTCTTTGTTTTGCCCATTTATTTCTGCGTCTATAGTAACAAATCTTACATCACCCAGATCTAATTCCTCTGAAAGTTTTTCTATCTGAGTTGCAAAGCTTTTGATAAATGCTGATAGAGCTTCAGCTTTTTCGATCTTTAATGTGGATTGTAGAGGAAACCCCTCGTCATCGACTGCAAGTACTCCTTCAACACCTTTAAACGATGAGAGATTTTCTAGGGCACTTTTAAAAGCAGCGGGAATTACGGGCTCACTCCCTTTTGCAGTTGGGGACTCCCCTTGTTCGCTTCGTCTCTCTATGTTTTCAAAAGTCAAATATTGCACCTCCATTAAAGTAGTAATATTTCGTGCAATTTAATTTTTCCGATTATCAACTCTCCAATGTAACCAGTTGGCGTCGCAAGATTAAGCTAGACAACTTATTTTGGACTAGCAGATAGCGTATTTGATAATAAGTTATACCAGTTAACCATTAGCGTTACTTTTAGACAGTTACAGTTCATCTTCTGGTTAGAACCCTTAGAAGCACAAATAAATAATGTATGAAGTTAAAGACAGTATTTGAATACTCCACAACACTAATATTAGTTGTATAGGAGAAATTCATTAAGGGGTATACATAGAATTAGGTTGGGAGGATTGGAACATGGTCAAGATAAAATGGTTGGGTCATGCGTGTTTCGAAATAAGGGGCAAGAATGTTACCGTTGTTACGGATCCTCATGACGGGTCCTCGATAGGTCTACATGCACCAAAGTCAGAGGCAGATATCGTATTAATAAGCCATGGACACTTCGACCATGCTAACGGGGTTAAATT
>JAEOSG010000069.1 GCA_016840485.1 Candidatus Baldrarchaeota archaeon | reverse complement strand
ACACCGCTTTGCTTCAGAACTTAATTGCATGGAAAGACATTATCTCACTTTTCATTGAAGAAGTACATCTTTCTAAATCCTTAGTTTTAGAAGGAGAAAAAGTGACGTTATCTCTGAAGTTAACTGACCGATATTTACATGAGATATCTGATGCAGATGTTAAAGTTTATGCGGGTTCCATGACCATCGAAGCCGCTTCTACGGGTAACGGTTCATATATCGCAACGATAGACACTAGTGACCTCGGGGGAAATATCCAAATAATTGTTAAAGTATTTAGAGAGGGGTACGATCCTGTATCTACTGTTTTGACATTAAGAGTTGTTACATATATTCACTTAGCATTGGCATTTCTTGTCTTAATTCTATTTGCTGCTGGATTCTTCGTATTAAGGAAACGCAAAAGGAAAAAGGACTTGGTAACAAGAGCCGAATTGGTTAGGAAGACCAGTATTGAAATAAAACCAAAGTATGAAGTGCATGTCTATGTTTGTCCGTTCTGTCAAAGCCGTCTCAATGGTCCTTACACGTATTGCCCCTATTGCGGTTCTTATACAGGTTTTAAGGAAAAGTAGTGACGAGAACAGTATAATTTATTAAGATTTGCCTAATAGTATTGAGTAAGGGAGTAAAGATGAGTTCAGGAAAGATTATACCAACTATATGGTTAATTTACTTTTTGTTTGCGCTAATAAACCATTATATAGGGTCTTTGCAACTTGTAACACCAGAAATCGAGAAAATTATGTGGATTACAGCCGTTGTGTCTTTTCCGGTATTTGCAATTTCGTTAATAAAGCTGTTTGAAAAAGAGGAAGAGAAAGGGACTGTTGTAGTCACTGAGAAACCTCTTGATTTAGTAATGCCTGAACTTGGTGTTTCAGATGAGAGTATTGAGGTTGTTAATGCTCTACGTAGGGAATATGAGCAAAAAATTCTGCAGCTTCAAGAGAGAATAAGGGAACTGGAAGAAAAATTAAAATATTACGAGTCGCAAAAACCGAGTGTTGTCGTGCCTCAAGTAACACCCATAAGACCTGAATCCGTAGAACCTCCAATTAAGGAGGAAGTAATTCTTACAGATTTAAGAAGTGAACAATTAGCAATAAAGGAATTATTAACTAGATTAGACGAACAATTTGAAGCAGGGAAAATTTCAGAGCCAGCATATAGACAAATGAAGAAAAGATACGAAGAAAGGTTAAGAGAAATAAACAAGAAATTAGAGGAACTGGAAAAACAAGTTTAACATTGTTAAGTATTTTAGTATTTTATCCAGTTTAGTGCTAATTTAATATGTAAATTTCCATTTTCTGTGACTATTTCTCCATGCCCTGGTAGAAGTTTGTCTACTTTTATTTTCGATAACCTTTCTAAACTGTTTATTAAGTCTTTTAAACTACCACTTGGTAGATCAAACCTACCAACCCCACCTCCAGCAAAAACAGTATCACCTGAGAGAAGAATTTTCCTTTCCTCGTCGTATAAACATATACTTCCTTTTGTATGACCAGGTGTATGAAGAACTTTGAAATTGAAATCGCCGAAATTAATATTGTTACCCTCTTCTAGATAAGCAGAAATTTTAATCGGTTTTAGTTTCGCACCAAACCCCCATGCGAACACATATTCATCATCACCTTCCTCTAGATATTTAGCGTCAATTTTGTGGGCTAAAACATCGATGGATCTTCTTTCTAAGAGTTTAACAACACCTCCAGAGTGATCAAAATGCATATGTGTTAAAATAACACCCTTAATATTTTCAAGATCGATATTTAGCTTATCAAGGGTATTTAGAAGTTGGTTGAAATAGAGACCAGTTCCGCAATCAACCAACATAGCTTTTCTATCCTCATCAATTATTATATAAATGTTAGAGTCGAAACCTCTTCCCTCAATACAGTAAAGGTTTTCAACGACCTTTATTGCTTGCATTCATGTCACCTATCTTGCATTTAATACCCTTTAATACTAGGAGAACCGGATATTCATTAATGATAGTTGAGACTCTCTAATCATCTGGAGGCTAACATTTACTCCGCAAACAGAACATTGATGTAACTTAATAAAAGTTTATTCTTCCTATGCAAACCTTTTAACAAATTGGAGTTGTTATAACATATAATTATGACGGATTGTAAGTGAAAAAGAAATAATTGTAGTAAAGAGAACTCACCTTCCGATTTATGCAGTTTACAGGTCTTTATATACAGCAAGGTTCTTAAGTTAAACAACAGTCCTACTTTCTGATGCATGAGTCCCCCTAATTTACTGCTAAATGAAACTCATGAACTCATCTAATTGTAATTCTTTAAGCTTTTCTTTGGTTGGTATTCCGTTTTCGTCCCACCCTCTCAGTTTATAGTATTCATCAAGCATTCTATTGAACTCATTTTTGTCAATATGGTATCCAGTTGACGGCAGGATTTCCTCGTAGAAACGTGGCGGTAGGTAATCATCTTTCCTACTTATTCCCTTCTCTCTTATGCTGAATATTCTGGCTAAGTTCCAAATTCTTTCTCCTACCTTCAAATATTCATCTATCGTACAGTTGAATCCTGTGGCAGCATTTAACATTTCAACGAAGTCTAGGGGGTCAAGTGGCATGAAATCGCATAGTACCAGTGAAAAGCATACCGCTCTTTCATCTTGAATTTCCTTAACTATTTTGGCTCTATTTTCATATGAAAATCTTGCTCCAAGCATTCCGTAGGTCTCCATTTTAACTGTCCAGGCTCTTTGGTGACATGCACCCCTATCCGATGTGGCGTATGCAAGAGCCATTCCAAACGAGCCTCTAGGATCATAACCAGGTATTTCCATTCCCTTTACATGTGGAGCAAAATTCTCAGAACCTTTGCCGATTTTTTTAGAGGCTCTCCACACACCTTCCGCTAGGATATCGCCTATCTCTTCTCTATATGCTATCTTTTTGATCATTTCTATCCAAGCTTCTTCATTCCCAAAGGTTAGTTCAATATTGCCCATGTCTTCCTTTCTTATGATTCCCTTTTCATAGCATTCCATAGCCCAGGCAATTACAACCCCCGTTGAAATAGTGTCTAGCCCTAAATCGTCTGCAAGAGCATTTGCATACGCAATTGCTTCTATGGAGCTAATACCACAATTTGACCCCATTAAAGCAATGGTCTCATATTCGGGGCCAATGACTTCCGTGCCAGCATATTTACCGTCTTTCACTTTTGAATATTTCCAGCATGGTACTGGACATCCAAAACAAGCCATATCACGTTCAACGATTTCAAGTCTCATCGTTGTAGCACATATTTTATCTACATTCTCAAAAGACCCATTTTGGAAGTTTCTTGTCGGTAATAGCCCCGCTGAACTTACTCTATCAACCCATATCGGTGTTCCATATAGCTTTCTAATCGGGATAAATGGGTGCAAATTAATCTTTTTCACTGCTTTCTTCACGGCTTCTCTGAATTTTTCTGGATAAGCATATTCGATTTCAGCTTTAGCACTTTTAACAACTATAGCTTTTAGATTTTTAGATCCCCATACTGCTCCAGTCCCACCACGACCAGTTTGCCTACCACGATCAAAAGTAATTGTTGCAAATTTTACCATTCTTTCCCCGGCTGGACCTATTGAGCCAACGGATGTATCTTTTCCATGTTTTTCCTTTAATATTCTCTCAGTCTCAAAACAACCTTTGCCCCATAAATCGCTGGCGTCAACTATCTCAACATGCTCCTTGTCGATATAAATGTAAACAGGGGAATTTGCTTTTCCTTTAATCAACACAAGGTCGTATCCTGCATGCTTGAGGTAGGCTCCAAAAAAGCCGCCAACTTGACTATCAAGATAGATTTCTGTAAGAGGTGATTTTGTGACTACAGTCCATCGCCCGGAAGAAGGGGCTGAAGTTCCTGTTAGTGGACCCGTTGCTAAAATAAAGATGTTATCTGGTCCTAAAGGATCTGCTTTAGGGCGGAGTTCCTTAGCCAAGTAGTAAGTCCCTAGGCCTTTACCGCCTACAAAAAGTTTAGCAGCGCTTTCATCAAGTTTCTTTCCTTCTATTCTCTCGTTTGTTAGATCGATGTCTAAGATTACTCCATTATATGCTCCCAGCATGAAGATCACCTTGATGGAATTGTTAAGCATAGAATTTAATTCCTTTGGTTAAATATCTATGGATAGCTATTAAATCAGTTAGTACGGCTTGTCCTGTTTGGATTCTGCCTGCACCTGGCCCAATAACTGTTACTTCTCCTAGATGGTCTGTACTGACAGTTAACGCATTGGTTACGTCCATTACGTTTGCCAGCGGATGGGAAAGTGGAACTTTCTGGGGTTTAACGCTAGCTTTTATTTCTCCTCCTTCTTTTCGAACATGCGCAATGAGCTTTATTCTATTTCCTTCCTTAATGGCTTTTTGCACGTCTTCGCGTGTAATTCCTCTGATACCTTCTCTGTCGACTTCTTTAGGATGAATTTTTCCACCCATTACCGTATTTACTAAAATAGCTATTTTTCCAGCTGGATCCCAAGCGTCAATGTCACCCGAAGGATCAGCCTCAGCGTATCCTAATCTTTGCGCTTCCTTTAAAGCGTCATCGAAAGTCCATCCTTCTTCCATTTTAGTTAGAATGAAGTTTGTCGTGCCGTTTAGGATTCCGCGCATTTCTTCAATATGGCACCCAGAAATGGCTTCTCTTAAAAACCTAATTACGGGGGTCCCGCTCATAACGGTTCCTTCATACATTAAGAAAACTTGATTTTCTACCGCTAACGGCTTTAGTTCATGATAGGCTACAGCTATAGGACCTTTATTCGTAGTCACAACATGCTTTCCTTCTTTAAGAGCAGTTTTTATGTGTGTTAATCCAGGTTCACCAGTTTTTAGGTTTGTCCAAGTCACTTCAACAACTAAGTTGGCATTTGTTTCTTTTATAGTTTTTACAGCATTCCAACCCTTATGTGGAACATCGTATTCTTTTTCGAGAATTTTTTCTTCTTTTGTTTTTTCTACTAATTCTAAGGCTTTAGCTTCATTAAGTCCAGCCGGATCGTAAATCGATCCCCAGTAAATGTCACAGATTGCCACTATTTTTGCTTTTAACCCGTAGGTTTCTCTTAGCCATTCACGGTTTTTAATTAATATTTCAGTGAAGCCTCTCCCTACAGTTCCAAACCCCATCAAAGCAATTTTATATTCATCTATTTTAGCTGACATAATAACCACTTCTAAAGGTTTTAGCAAAACATTCAAAATAACAAACATTATGCCATCAATATAATTTTTCCGTAGCAAATTAATTCTATATTTATATTCTTTAGAAAGACAAAGTAAAAATTAACGTTTTGAGAGCTTTTAACTGAAGTTAAGCGAATTTATAAGATCATATATCTTTAGTTTTTCACAACTTCATTTAAGCCGGTTCCTCAGGTTTTATCCCCCTCCTGCAAAGGGTATGAAGGAGATTTCTACTTCACCTTGTTCAGTTATTTCCTCTTCTAGGTCCCTTACACTTCTACCCCTAAAAAGTATAATTACATTTTTTCTTAGCTCTAAATTTGATTTGTTGGCAAATAGAGAATCTTTGAGATTATCATCTATTTTATCGACTAGTTCTTTAATGATGTCGATGATACGGACTTTATCACGTTTTACATCAATAATCACGGTGCTTAATGACGGACTCTACGATTTCAGTTCCCCTTTAAAGCGGACTACGACTCGCATTAACACTTCATCCCATCGATTGTAAGATAAACATTTTTAACGCAATTTATCTTTTAAGCCTCTTTTATGAGGATTACTCTTAAAGGTCACGGGAAGGAAAGCATATCAATGACAATACTAAAGTTGTTGCTGCTTCTTCTTTCAATCCTCTTTTATGAGGACTTCTTTTAAGAAGTTATATGGAGGCCCCTAGTTACTCTACGTCATCGTATCGTTATAAACTTTTATGTGCTTGTTGAAACACTGTATGATGCTCGCGAATTTAGATCCGCTCATATTACATTCTACAGATCTTGTTTTTACGTACACATAGTGCTCATTTTGCTATAGACGTTATACAGAACGTAAAAATGTTGAAGAAGTGTATAACAAGCCCCTGGAAAAACAGGTTTATAGTGTCACTTAGATTAAATGCGATAAGAACATCGCCACACTTCTACAACGTTGAACAAAAAATAGAAAATCTAGTAAACTTGGTAAAAAAGAAATACGATAATTGTACTTTATTACATGTTTCACTTTATTTTTTGAGTTCTCTCTATTTTTAAACCTAATTCCTCAAGTATAGGAATGAGAAAGTCTTTGTGCTCCTTTTTCAGTCCTTTCCAATCTAGAAGAGCGTATTCCACTTCGCCATGTGTTCTTTCAACCGCCTTAACAATCATCTCCCTATCGATTTTATCAAAAACATAGTTCGGCACTATATGTCCAACCGCAAAATCTGAAAACAAAACAACTTTTGTGAACTGAGGTGCATAGTGACTACCCCCAAAACCAACTCCAATTTTATAACTTTTGTTTAAAGATCTTGCGGCTTTAATACATGCATGAGCAACAGCTTCAGCAGCAACCGGGTCTTTCCATTGCTTTTCGCTACTACCAAGCTCAACAAAAACAACGGGAGTATCCATTGAGGTCGGTCCGTGATGAGTAACCTCTAATGTAACGTCATAAGCTTCCAACCCAAGTTTCTTCTTTTGTTTTGCCAATTCAACCAAAGCTTCCTTAATGGCACTAGGAGGAGCTACTGAAAGTTCTTTCGGCTTTCCTCCAAATAAAGCCTCGTTAACCCAATTACCAGGTGAATGCACCAGAAGAGCAGGTGTACCCGAGACGGATTTGTGACGACTAGCAAAAACAAACAAATCGGTCTTAAATCTCTCCTCTAAATGATCCGCGTATATTACATCCCTAACAGTAGTTATGAGAAGAATATCGTCAAATTTATAGATAGGAAATCCTTCAAAGGAATCTCCTGTCTCCACAAAGTTATAAAGTTCTAAAAGTCTATCCTTAATATTAAGACTAGCCATATCTTCCTTAGAAGTTACAATAACTGGCATGACAATTCACCCAGTTAATCTGTTAACTCTTTAGAAGCTAAAAGGATCATTAATTTAAATGAAACGGTACACCAACAACGTGAAATTATAAACATAACCATTCTAACTCTTATGCAGATGTTCCCAGAAGTTAAGAAGTTTGTCAAAAATACGTAAAAGTAAAATTGTGAGATAAGTGTTTAAGTTTAAGATAAAACTACATTATAGTTTAAATGTCATACCACAACTAACTTGAGAATATTCCCCCTTATTTGATTTTGATTCATACATCTGTATTTAGGATATTAAGTGGGTTATAATCTTATCTTATGATTTTCTTCGTTGTTTCAAGCGTTTTACTGGCAATTTCTAATGCATTAGTAGCCTCCTCTTCATCAACGAAGAGGGGCGAATAATCTGCTTTTGCTCTTTGTGATGCAAGTAAACCTATCTCCTTGGCTAGTTCTCGTGGAAAACCTCCTTTTAACACTAACTCTTTTGAAAATAACTGCAATATTCCACCATGAGTTTTAGGGATCTTAATTATTCCATGACTTAAAAGCAACGCCCTAATACAAAGTTCCACACACCTATATGAATCTCCAAGGGCTGAGTCATAGTCACCAACATTGTAGGCTCTCTGTGCATGTTCAAGCTTCCGCTCAGCTTTAACTAGTAGAATCTGAACTTCCCTTATAAACGACAACTTTTTCACCTTCAACATTAATTGAAAAACTATATCTTTCTTTAGCCATTTCCTTCCACTCGTCCTCTCCGAACACTACAAACTCCACAACACAGCCTTGAGCGGCTAAATCTAGCCACATATCTCCAAGATCCCTATATATTAACTTTAATGCACTAAAGGCGTCCCTTCTACCCCCCTTAACCACTACCAATACATCAATATCACTATTCTTGCTATTTTCTCCACGTACTTTCGACCCAAACAAACTTATTTCAACAACAGAATCACCCAAAAGCTTAGCAACATTATCTAAAAATTTTTTAACTTCCTTAAACCTACTCCCTAAATTCAGCATAAATTCTCCTTCCTGTACAGTAAAATCTTCTGAGTCTTCATTTAAAAGCTAAGGATATCATTAATTTAAATGAAACGGTACACCAACAACACCGAAAAATTATAGACATAAAGTGTACACAAATCACCGAGAGGAGGCAGTATGCAAATTAAAAGGATATTAGCAACCATTGTGAACCGCATTGTCGTTGATCTTGGTACAGGTAGTGGTAGAAGCATTAAGCACCTGTTAGAGGTTATGAAAAAAGGATTCATTATAGGTCTTGATGGAAGTTGCAAGAGACTTGCATCTGCAAAGAAAATGTTAAAATTCGATGCCATTAACTTGGAAATCGCCCTAATTTGTTGCAATTTTGCATACATACCATTAAAAAGCTCTGTAACCGATTCCATAGTTTCAATACTTACCTTTCACGAACTTGTAATTATCAAAGACAAAAACATTAATGACATTACCGTAGAAATGCATAGAATTTTGAAGAAAGACGGGAAAGTAATTGTCATTGACAAGTTTCTCTACGAAACGGAGAATTTGGCAGAGAAGTTGCCCATACTAACGGAATATGTTTATCAAGAAGCGTTAAAAACAGCAAAAGGTATACATTTATGGGGTCTTCACAAACCTGAAGATTATATCAACATCCTGAGAAAAACCGGGTTTAAAAATATAAAAATAAGCGTGATTGATGTTCAAAAAAGGCTGAGCGGCGAAGATTTCCTGAAAACATGGGGCAAAGAAACCAGGAACTTGATAAAACAAATAAAAGGTCCAAAAGCTGAAAGACTAAAAAAGATAATCAAAAAAATAGAAAAAATTGCCTTAAATTACGGATATAAGGCCGGAAAAATGATAATAGTTAGAGCTAAAAAATAGCTTCAGAAACACACCGATGTCATCTAAAACTTCACTTAATACGATTATCTTCTTTCAAATTTACAGAAAACCAGCAAGAGACCGTATAGGTAAAGTAAAGTTAATGACAGACATAGAAGCCATCTACAGGAAATACTGTAGGTTAAAATGAAGTTAGATCTTCCCTTACGAGTTTTTCAAGTTCTCGAGGAAAGAACCAAATGCGTAATTTCACTCTCTAAATAGAAATACACGTGTTATTAGAGCGTCATATTTAATTTAGCAATTCCCTAATTCCTAGATAAGATAAATTTATAAATCCCAATACGTATATAGAGATTTTGGTGAAGTGCTGGATCCACCGAATTATCGTAGCCCGGTGGGGTAGTGGTCAAGCCTCCCGGCCTCTGGTTTTACTTTTGTCGGTAGTCTTAAGCAAAGGGGAAAGCCGGGGACCCCGGTTCGAATCCGGGCCGGGCTACCATCTCCCATTTTGTTTATGTTTTTGACTTAAGATTAGGTACAAGGTTATAACTACCAGCTAACGGTTTTAGGTTTTATATTTTTGTAGAATGGAGTAAATTTTGTAATGCGTTTTAGGGTGTGTAATTTTGTTAAGGGTTTAGTGCCGAGTTTGCGATTTAAAAATTTCAGAGAACTGGCTTGTTTATAGTTTAAGATGGCGAAAATACACATGAATAGTTTGTGGTATTATGTTGGGGTTACCAAATGATTTTTATTTTTTGATGGTTTTGATGTGTAATAAGTCGGGGGTTACCGTTGGTTTATATTAAACGTATTGAATTGTATGGGTTCAAAAGTTTTGGGAATAGAAATATAAGTATTAATTTTAGCCCTAGATTTAATGTTATTGTAGGTCCTAATGGAGCTGGTAAGAGTAATGTGATTGATGCTTTGTCTTTTGTTTTTGGAGATATTTCTGCTAAGAGAATGAGAGCTAAAAGTCTTAGTGATCTGGTTTTTGCTGGTACTAAGAAGGAGAAACCTGCTGACATGGCTAGGGTTACTTTAATTTTGGATAATTCTGATAGCCAGCTTCCCTTAAAGGATAGGGAAATTTCCATTACAAGGGTTGTAAGGAGAAAGGGTGGTACTGTTTATAGGATTAATGGTAGAAGAGCTACGCGTACGGAGCTTTTGGGACTTTTAGATGGTTTAAGGTTTTCTCCCGGTGGATATAATTTTATTTTTCAGGGTGAGGTAACTAGGTTTGCTACTATGAGTCCGCTGGAGATAAGACAACTTTTAGAAGATATTTCGGAGATTTCTGTTTTTGAAGAGGAGAGGTTGAAAGCTGAGCAGGAACTTAAAGAAGTTACAGAGAAATTTGAAAGGATAAGACTGATCATTGCTGAGGTTCGGAGAGAATTTGAGCGAACAAAAATGGAAAGAGAAGTAGCTCTCCATTATATTGCTTTAGGTGAGGAGATAAAGCGTAAGGAAGCTCTTCTTGTTTATACTAGGTATGTTTTGAAATCGGAAGAGTTAGAAAATTTAGTCCACGTTAAAAGTGACGTCGAAGAGAAAATGAAAAAATTGAAGGAAAAAGAGGAAGAACTGCTGACTGAAATCAAAAATTTAGAGGAAGAATTTGAGACTAAGCGTGGGACTGTTGAGAAATATATTTCTGAAAGGCTTGGTGATGTTAAGGAAAAACTGTCTAATTTAAGGGCTGAACTAAGGGGAAGAAAAGCATCTCTTAAGATGTTTAAGACAAGATTAAGCGAAGTACTCAATAAAAGAGAAGCATTATCTAAAAGACTCAGAGATTATTCAGAGAAGATAATTACACTAAATAATGAGATAAGAGGTCTTGAGGAGGAAAAACGTAAAACTGAAGAGTTATTGGAGAGAGAGTTAGATGAGCTAAGAAATCTCAGGGAAGAAGCTTCTAAGGCTGGTTTAGATGCCATATTTAAACTAAAGAGCATTAAAGAGGAACTTTCGAAGCTTCAATCGGCACTCTCATCCCTTAAGACTGAAGAAAGGTTTTTGATGGAAGAAATAAGTAGTTTAGAAAGGGAAGTGGACTCTCTCAAGGAAATGCAAAAAGAATTCAAGGCAGACTTAGAAGTTACAAGAGTAAATGAAAATCGTTTAGGGTTCGAATTAAAAAAGATGAAAAAAGATAATACAGAAATTCAGAGAAAAATTGAAGAAAAAAGGAAGTTGATAGAAAAAATTGATGGGGAAATAAAAAATCTTTTTTTGGAGTACAACGAATTAAGAGGTAGGTTAAAGCGTGTAGAGGGACAACTTGAGGTTCTAAGAGAGTCTGCACAGTATATCGCGACAAGAAAATTACTTGAATTAAGAGATAGTGGTGTAATTTCTGGTATAATTGGCACAGTTGGTGAACTTTTAAAAGTTGATGAAAAGTTCCTTTTAGCAATTGGTGCAGCTTTAGGAAACCAAATAAACTACATAGTCGTTGAGAACGACCGAGTAGCTGCTGAATGTATAAGGTTTTTAAAGGAAAGGAAGCTTGGAAGGGCTTCTTTTCTGCCCTTAAATTTTCTTAAGCCCCGGAGAATATTTATTGAGGAATTTGATGAAAAGGGGATCATAGATGTAGCTGTTGATCTTGTTCAGTTTCCTCCTCACTGTAGACCTGCATTTGAATTTCTTTTAGGTCGAGCCATCATAGTCGAAGATTTTGATGTGGCAAGAAGGGTAGCGAGAAGACATAGAGTGAAAATAGTTACACTTGAAGGAGATGTAATAGAACCCTCAGGAGTTATTCGAGGTGGATTTTCTAAGAAAGAAAAGGTATCAGTTTTTAGCCTAGAGGCAAAAGCAAAGAAGCTTGAAGAGGAACTTGCTGAATTAGAAGCTAGAAGAAAGGAAAAAGAGACACTAAGAAGTCAACTCTTCGAAGAACTGGAGATTCTCAGAAAGGAAAGAAGCAAAGTATTCGACGTACTAAATGAAAAACATCAGGAACTGGAAAAGCTACATATGAAAATAGAGGACATAACAAAGAAAATAGAAGAACGAAAACGTAAAATTAAAGAAAAAACGGACTTATTACACCAGAAGCAAAAAGATATATCAGAAGTAAGGTTACAAATTAAAGAAACTGAAGTAGAAATAAATAAATTGCGTAAAATAGAAGCAGATCTTACTATGTTTCTAGAAGGAATAAAAGCAAGGGAATTCCAAGAAAAAATCAGGGAAAAAGAAAAGAGAGTGGAATCTGTAAGGAAAAAGCTGGAAGATGTAAATTACGCTTTAGCCAGTAAAAAGGCTAGTTTAAATCAATTAACGGAGAGAAAGAAAGAGTTAAAAGAAGAGATGCATCAGTTAGAAGAGGAAACAAAGAATTTAGAACGTAAAATCAATGAATTAAATAAAGAGATAGCAACACTTAAAGATGAAGTCGGTCGTTTGTCTGCTCTTGAAAAAACTGTTCTTGACGAGATAAAGGATTTAAAAATCGAAGTAGAAAACTTAAGAGAGACTTTGAAGGAAAAAAGACAAAGCTATGAACACTTAAAAGAAGATATAGAGAAATTGAGAGGTAAAATTACACAGTTGATAATCGAATTAGAAAAAATCAGGGAAGAAAGACATATACTTGAAAAAGAACTTGAAGATAAAAAGAAAGACTTGTCTGAACCCGTAGAAGTTGTGGACCCTTACATTCTAGAAAAAGAGGTTGAAGAATTAAGGGATAAAAGGAGGCAGCTTGAACCAGTTAATATGAGGGCTATAGAGCAGTTTAAAGAAGTAAAAAAGAGATACGATAGTCTTAAGGAAAAATTTGATGAGGTGAAGCGTGAAAAAGATGCTTTAGAAGAACATTTGCATAAGATTGAAGTGGAAAAGAAAAGGGTTTTTATGAGCACCTTTGATAAAGTTTCAAGGTATTTTAGAGACATATTTAGTAATTTATCTGGTGGTGGTGAAGCGAATCTAGTTTTAGAGAACCCTGAAGACCCATTTCATGGTGGTATAAAAATATTTGCAAGACCTCCAGGTAAGAAACTTAAATCTATTGAGGTTATGAGTGGTGGGGAGAAAACTCTTACAGCTTTGAGTTTAATTTTTGCTATTCAACATGTTAAGCCTTCATTCTTTTATATTCTTGATGAGATTGATGCTGCTCTTGATGATTCAAATGCTAAAAAGGTTGCAAAGTTAATAAGGGGGATGTCTAATAGGTCTCAGTTCATCGTGGTAACTCTTCGTGATGTGACAATGTCTGAGGCTGATAAACTAATTGGAGTAACAAATAGGAATGGGATTAGTAAGGTTATAGAATTAACATTAGAAGAGGCTAAAAGATATGGACAGAAGCAATGAGGAAAGTGAATTTATTAGTAAAGAGGAAGACAGATGGCTTTTCTTCCCTAAATCATACAAAAATAATCCTTGGGTAATTAAGATTATACCCCTTCTAAAAGAAGTTTTGGAAAAATATCGTAGGGGAGATTTGTCTCTTGGGCTACTTGGAAAGAGTTTTTCAAGTTTAAGCTGTATTCTTCATCAAAAGGTGAATTATATTCTTTCACCTCCAAAAAAATCGGAAGAAAAA
>JAEOSG010000068.1 GCA_016840485.1 Candidatus Baldrarchaeota archaeon | reverse complement strand
AGATGTGTATAAGAGACAGGTTTAAGGTATCTTCTACATTATTAAGTCGAAATATTCGAATTTTTTTGAATATTTCGTTGTCTGTTTTGTTTTAGAGTAATTGGATTTATGGGTTTTAGAGAGACGTTTTAAGGTTTTATTACTCTAAACTGTTTTTTGAATTAGCAGTTTTGATGTTTTCCTTAAAAATTTGTATGTAAGTAGAATAAATAAGTCGATTACAAGTGCTCCAACAATGAAAAGTAAAATAGGTTTATATAAAGATAAATAAACAAGCAAAATGGGTGGATAAATCGTGATAAATAATGAACCTATGTAAAAGATGAATAACGTTAGAGGGATGTGAATTCTCTCACTTGAAGTGATGAAGAGAACATCTGACAGGATCCCTTCTGCTGAGGAAAGTAGATATATGAACGGTAGGAATATTGCAAGCACGTTTCTTTCTAATGGCGGTAGTAGTGATATTAGGGCTATGGATACTGGTGTTAGAATTATTGTTGTTGAGATTAGAGAGTAAATGAATTTTCCAATTACTATCTCTATTGGGAGAATTGGTAGAGATTTTAATATCCACAGATTTTTCATTTCGTTTAAGAAGGAGTTTATACTTGGTGATAGGGAGAAGATGAATAGTAAGAGTAAAAAAAGTACTATGAATACCCTAATGTCAATCGTCGTTAAGAAAGTTGTTTCTGGTAATTTTATCGTGTTTTTTACTAAGAAAATTGCGATAGATGCTGTTATGCCTACTACGAAATAAACAAAGTAGTGGCTTCTAAGATCGATCCAAAAGTCTTTAATTGTTATTAGAAAACTCCTTCTTCTTACTTTTAATAGGTTCCAGCTGGCTTTTCCCAATAGTATTGGTAGTTTAGTAGTTTTTATTTTTCCTTCGATGTTCGTTTCATCATTGAAGAATTTCCCGGCCAAGAAGTAGGATATTAGTAACAATATTAGAAAAGATGAAAGTATATGCGTTATTCGTGTTAAGTATAGAATTGGAATTAATGTTGGGGATAGTGAAAGAAAGAAAATGTCTGTTAGGGATTTTGACGGTAATATGTTGATTATGTCTGTTTTAATCTTAACGTAGGGGATTAGAAAAAGTATAAAACCGCTCACTATGGCAGCCATTATAATTAAACTAATTCTTAAATATTTGTTTGTTATTGATCTCATTAGAGAAGTCGTAATGAAATGAGATATTATTTCTAATAATTGCAAAAATAAACTAAAGATTACAACTGTAATTACTAAATATACAAGTTTTAGTGGAGATATTTTAAGGTACCATAGAAGCGGTGTGAGAATGAATAGGATTATGGAGTCGATGATTAAGGTTTTTGGCAGTGTTCTGAGGTATTTAGCTAGATAAAGGCTTTTGAAGTCTATTGGTAACGGGAATATAACTTCCAGATCTATTTGTGAACATTTCATTTTGGTTGTGGGAGAAAGAACCCCTTTTAGAATGAAGAGAAATAATAATACGTTCATTGTTGCTAAGAATAGCTGATATGGGTCGAGATGTAAAGCCATTAGGCTTAAGAGAAAATATATTCTTATTTCTTCGGGGAGGATAAATAGAAATGAATAGAAGAGGAAAAACATGGAAAGCGTGCCTATTAAAAGGATAATGTAGGCAAGTATGTTTTCTGACCTACGTATTTTTCGTTTAAAGTCATTTATTAATAATTTGTATTCGAATTTAATCAGTTCTAGTGTTGGTACCTTCACTCATTTTACACCTAAGTTAGTTTTAGGAAAATTTCTTCCAATGTTTCTGCTTTTCCTGTAGATTCTTTAAGGTCCTTTAAGTCTCCGCTAGCTATTATTCTGCCTTTATCTATTATTGCGATTTTATTTGCTACTTTTTCTACTAATTCAAGTATGTGTGACGCCAAAAACACAGTTTTTCCTTTTTTAACTTCTTCCTGTAGGATTTTTCTAAGTGTCCATATTGCTCGTGGATCTAGATCTGAAAATGGTTCATCTAGAAAATAGACTCGTGGGTCTCTTATAAAGGTAGATATTAGAGCTACTCTTCTTAGAAAACCTTTGGACAGGTCTTCTATTATTGTGTTAGCATAATTTTCTACATTAAATAATTGCATATAGTGCCATATTCTTTCCTCGATCGTATCTTTTGGTATTCTGTAGAATTTACCGATAAAACGAAGAAATTCTAGAACTGTTAGTGAGGGGTATATGTTCACTATTTCAGGTACGTAGCCTATTAGGGATTTTGCTTTTATTGGTTCTTCCCACACATCATAGCCCATGATTTTTATTATTCCAAATGTTGGTTTTAACACGCCGCATGCTATTTTGATTAGTGTCGTTTTCCCGGCTCCATTTGGACCAACTAACCCATGTATTTGGCCTTTTTCGATTTTAAGATATATTCTATCGAGTGCTTTAAATGTTCCATAAAATTTTGTAAGATTGATAATTTCTATGGCATATTTTTGTTTCGATTGATTCACTAATCTTCCTCCATTAAAGTGCAGTAATAATAATCATAAAGGACGAATTTGTAAGTACAACTAAGCTGTTTGATAATCTTAGTAGGATTTTAATTTCTTTCTTGTCCTGTGTTTTATTTTAATTATCGTAAAGACTACTATGAGCGTTGTTAAAACCCATAAGTACCAGTATTCGACGTACCACGGTGGAGTTGGCAGCAATGCCTTTTTTATGTTCGTATCGTTGATTATCATGTGGAATTCGATGTAATTTTCATCTTCTACTTTTCTTAGATGGAAATCTCTGAGAACCCCTGTGTCCTTGTCATATATTGCAGTCACGTTTATTTTATCGTATTTGTCTTCAATTTTTACTGTCACTATGTCCTTTTCTACTATGAAAGTATAATCTGGGTACGGGAAATCTAGAATTCGTGATAGATTTTCCCAATATTGGTAATATCGGTCTATATCTACCCAGAAATAGTAATATGAATCTCTCTTCGTTTTTATTGGTAAAAATGGCGGTAAGCTTTCCTTTTTTAATGTTAAAATTTCGTTTTCTATTATTTTATTATTATTAACATATATATCGCAGATTGGATATTGTAGAATGCAAAGTTCACCTCCTGTTGGTCCTCTGAATGCACTATAGACTTTTCCCTTTATTACGTATTTTATTTTGTCTCCATTTCTAATTTTAATGTATGTTTCGTTTATCTCATTGTACATTGTATAGTTTTGCGCGGTTTCAACTTCGTACTCTGCCCAGTCACCTTCATCAACGCTTAACATGAACGTTGGGATTGCATAAACAACTTGGATTCCTAACGAAGCAAGGATTGAGAATATTATTAGGATGTAGACTACTTTTTTCTTTAGATTCATATGATCCCTTCCTCGCTTTCATTAATTTCTGATTATTTACTCCGCGGGTTTTCACATGCAGTGATTAATTAGCCTTCACGAATCAGTTTGATTTAACAATTTTTAAAAGTATTTTTGTTTAATTTTCATGTAGACTACGACGTATTTAGGATACTAAAAAATTACATCGTGTTTATCTTTAGATTCTCCGTTATTTTGCATACTTAAAAACGATTTAATAATAGGTTTGGTGAAGATGCTTTGAAGTTACTAGGGAAAGCATTACTTGTAATAACCCTTCTAACCTTGAATTTCTGTGCAATTTCACCTTTGTTAATACACTTTACTCTTACGGAACATGGAGTATACGTAACAGAAAGCTTTGCTAGACATAGTCAAAATATTAACAAATACAATTTGGATGATGAAATTATAAGAAGGGAGAAACTGATTCTGAGAAATGAGGATTCGCTAGTAATCGATAATTATACGCTTTTTCTTAGTGGTACCGTAGAGCTGTGGGGGAATTCTAGTTTAACACTTGTAAATGCTAAGGTATTTATTGTTCCTCAAAATTTAGGTACTAGGAAGACGTTATTTTCGCTTCCCATTAATCAGTCAACGTTCGCCATTTTCGTGAGGGATAACTCTACCTTAAGGATTATAAACTCCACAATTTACTATTTGAGTAACTTCTCCTCAGGTTTAATTTATCTGAGCGACTTCTCTACTTTTTACGTTGAAAACTCGTTTATTGGCAATTTGTTGACCTTATGTAGGTCGAACTCAAGAATATTTATTTCAAGGACAGAGTTGAATAGTATAATCGTTAGTGAAGCACCATATGTAAACATTACTGGCTCGAAAATTGGCATGTTCAATCTTTCCGCAACTTGGAACAATTTAACCGTTAATTTGAATACGACATATATTGAGGACATGAATTTATTCTGGACAAACGGTACTCTAAGCTTCCAGAATAGTACTGTGAATCAAATAGGATACGTTTGTAATGTTAATTTATTTGTAAATGGAAATTTTACAGTAGTGGATCATTATAGAACTTCATGGATTAATTCGACGATAAAAAGAAGTTATACTGTTCTAACTCTGTTTAATCAAACTTTTTTGTCTAACGTGAGTGCGTATTTGGTTAATAAGTCTAGTGGTGCCAAAATTTTTAATATTACAATTAACGGTGGAAGAGGAAAGTTTAACTTAACGTTTTCTGATAGGAATTTTACAACAAGTAATCTGATACTTAAGATTGTATCACAAGAATTAGAAAAGACTTTCGACGTAACTTTTTATACAAAAACCCCACTGTCCTTGGAAGAATTAGACTATGTACCGCCTCTACTAAACTTAGTTTGTGTTAAGAAATTTTTGAATAATTTTGAAACATCAATTTACTGCACAGAACTCTATCCGAAGCTTTATCTGACTAACAGTACAAATGTATATGCGGAGTGGAACAGTAACGAGTTGAATGTCGATTTCTTCGTGTTTATTAATGGAAAACTGTTAGCAAAAGGTTCATTAAAGAACTACACTTTCACTTATTTGGAAGCCAAGCCCTTTTTGGTTAGGATAGTTGCTCAAGACAGTTATGGAAATAGTATGATGTTCAATTTTATTCTTGTGGTCGATTTAAGCGCACCAGCAATCTTGGATGTTTTTACCCTCCCCAATCCTCCGTCCTCCTCCTCTAAGGTGGGAATTTTCTTGAATGTCAGTGATAATTATCCTTTTCCGCTTAGGACAACCTTGTACTATACTAAAGAGAATACTTCATGGTATAATAGGAGCGGAGAACTTGTTCTGTTTATTAATTGTACATGTTTTGTTTATCGTTTTGTGCTGCCGAAATTTCCACATAACACCACATTGACATTTTACGTAAAGGTATTAGATGGTGCAGGGAACCTTGTTAAATCAAAAAGTTATTCGCGTGTAGTTATGGACCCGTATTTTGAGGAATATATTTCATTAAGGGAAATTGTTATTTTCCTTATGCAAAATGCTGAGTTTGTATCTCCAAAAGCAAGAAAGCTTTATCAGATGGCCGTGGAATATTATTATAGTGCAGAAAGGGTGGCAAAAGAAGGTAATTTTTCTTTGGCAGTTAATTATTTAAAGGAGGCAAAGAAGCTATTAGAAAGAGCATATCGTGCAGAAGAAGCCTTTCATAGAGAGTTGAAATTTACGATGAAATATGTCTTGCCAATACTCTTAGTGTTACATGCTTTTGTTTTGATTTTTCTAGTTAGAAAGAGAGTTAAAATAGGTAATTTAATGGAGGAAGTCAATATTAAGTTATGTTAGTGTTTTCAGTATTATTTGTCTGGCTGATTCGTTTTCTCTCATTATCCTGTTTAAAATTGGGTCTTCAACAAATTTTTTTGATAACTTTCCTCTTTTTACTAAATCTACGAAAATTAAATCCTCTTTTGTTGAGATGACTAAATACGGGTAATAAAATACTTCTTTTTCCTTAAAGACTATTTTTTCTGGAAGGGCCCCTATATTTAGGGTCATTTTTATCACTGTACTAAGTGCCATCGCATTTGCGAATTCTTTTTCTATGAAGTCTTTGACTTTTCTTTCTTCGCTTGACATGAGTCTACCTAATTCATCTGTTGAAGGAAAAACTAGTCGTGGGATAGTGTCGATACTTTGACGGTTTATTAGTAAGAATTTGAGTTCTTCTAGGTTTTCATAAACGTTTTTTGATAGTGACACTATTTTTTCGGTTACGCGTTTATAGTCTATTTTATGAATATTGGCCCTTCTTTCTGGGATTATCCTTGTTAGGCTGCCTAAATTTATGGATTCATATTTTTTCTTTTTTATTTTTAGGAAGTTTGGTCTGAATAAGAGTATTATGTCTTTTTCGTCGAATATTTCGTCTGGAAACATTATGTTTAAGGCTGTTTTTGTCTTTTCGGTTTTTCCTTCAAATGTTTGTGTAATGCATTCTAATGTTTGATAAGGGACCCATAAAAGTGTAATTTTACATTGTTCCTTCTTACCAAGTTTTTTTGTAAGTTTTGTTAAGTCTTTTTCAGAAATTGTTGAGGGTACAGCATATTGATACATCTGGTACACCGTTTGTATTCTCGGTCTGTTATATCATACGGTTATAGGGAAGTAGATTAAAATCTATCCTAGTTGTTGTATTAGGTTGTTGATTTTTTCTGTGTATTGTTTGAATAGTTCGTTTAGTCTGTTTGCTGTGTGTGCTTCTATTGTCATTCTTATTTTTGGTTCCGTGTTTGATGGTCTTATTAGTATCCATGCGTCTTCGAGTAGTATTTTTACTCCGTCTGTTGTGTCTACTTTGTATCCTTTTTCTATGTGTTCTTCTTTTAGTTGTTCTGTTACTTTGAATTTTATTTTGTCTGGGCAAGGTATGTTTGTTCTTTTTAACGGGTATATTGGTATTTCATCCAGTAGTTGACTTAGTTTTCTTTCTGTTTTTGATAATATTTCTGCCATTAGTAGGGAGGCTAGTATTGCGTCATCGAAGTAGAATCCGAAGATTGGTAGGAAGTAGTGGGCTGATATTTCTACTCCAAATATTGCTTTGTTTTCTTTTGCTGTTCTTGCTACGAATACGTCTCCTACTCTACATCTAACTACTTCTCCTCCTACTTTACTTAGCTCCTCTTCTATTATCATGCTGCATGATATATTTGCAACTATTTTTCCTCTTTTCCGTTGGAGCAAGTATTTTGCTATTATTATTCCTGCTTTCTCTGTTTGTACTTTTCTTCCTAAATCGTCTACCATTATTGCTCTATCTCCGTCTCCATCGAAAGCTACTCCTAGTTCCGCCCTTTCCTGTACAACAGTTTTTTTAAGTTCTTCTAGCGGGTCTTCTAGTGGATCTGGCGTTCTTCCTGGAAACGTTCCGTCCGGTTTTTCATTTATAGTTATTACCTCACATCCAGCCTCTTTGAAGAGTTCTGGTGCTACATAGCTTGCTGCGCCGTTTCCTAGGTCTAAAACAACCTTTACTTTTCTTTCTGGTTTTACATGTTTTAAAGCGAAGTCTATGTACTTATGAATTATTTCTTTCGTGTCTAGTTGATTTATTTTTCCTATTTTGTTCCATTTTGCTAGTTTGAAGTCTCCTTTGTAGAATATTTCTTTCACTTTTTCATTTTCTACATCTATGTATCCCGTTCCATCGCTATGACGGAAACGAACACCGTTATATTCTGGTGGATTATGGCTGTTATGGCAGCAAATGCCGCCGATTCCTGCTATGAAAGTTTCTCCTTCAACAGAAAAATCGTAAACATATTTAGATGATGGTTTAACTTTTTTAATTTCCTTTATCGGCAGTAAAATAAGGTCTCCAAATTTTAGGTGTTCTTTTTTGTTTCCTTTGTATGTTAATGAGAGAGTTTCTGATTTCCAGTGGTCTTTCCAAATATCTTTTATTTTATTTAGTTCCTGTTTGCTTGTAACGAAAATGTTGTAGAGGGTTTTTCTGTTTTTTCTTTTATCTTTTTCTTTGCTGAAGCTGTAGACTATCCCTAGTTGTGTTAGCAGGTAGCTTATACCTATTGCCAATTCTTTACTTGTAGTGCTAAATTTTATACCATTAGATAAGGTGCCATCGCCTAAAAAAATTCCTTTAAGGAGATTTATTTTTAGTTCTGGTGGTAATGTATATACGAATTCCGGCAGTTTTTTCGTGTCGCTTCGTTTATTTTCGAATTTTAATATCTTTGCAAATATTCCATATATCACTACGTTATCTATTGCAACCTTAGTTCGGTTCCCCTTTTCCTTATATATTTTTGGCTCAATTCCAAAGCATTTTTTTGAGCAGTATTTTATATCGTTTATTATGAATTTTTCATGTCCATCAGAGGGGGAACCTAAGTTAAAACAAACTCTGTCTTCACATTCCAAGCTTCCTTCCGCGATATAATATCCTATTAGTCTTGCGAATTCTGGTGTTATTTCTAGTATGTTTGGAATTGAATTTTTCGGGTATCCTTGTCCATGTAGTATGCAGTTTTCTATCTCTTTAACTTCTTCTTCCGTTAAATCTGTTAATTTTATCCTATTTTGTGTACGCCCATCGATCCATCTCGCATGAAATCTTTTGGTTTTTAGTGAATAACTTTGGAGAAATTTATCTGCATCAAATCCTAGGCTGCTTACATATTTCCTTATGTATTCTTCTTTTACATATTTTCTGCTTTTTCCAAGTTCGATGCGTTGAATGGTTGCGTGGGAAATTCCGAGTTTTTTTGCCGCCCTTTTTCTTGATAGCCCTATTTTTCTTCTTACCTTTATTAGGAGTTGCCTACCTTCTCCGCTTAACATTATACGTTTTTTCCTTTCTGATACAAGTCGTTTTCTTCTTATTTTCAGTATATCTGGTCCGGTGAGAATTATTGTTCTTAGTTCGCTTCTGTAAGGCCATAGTTCCTTGACTAGATTGATTTTCGGCGTGTTGATAACGTTTGGTATTTTTCTGGCAGTAGCAATTAGATCTCCAACTTTCAGTTTGCTTGTTGGGATACATACGAGTTTATTATTTCTATAAGTGTAGACGCTGTGCGATGCTGTAACCTTTATTGTCCTACCGTTTTTCAGTTTCAACTCGTAAAGTGGTTCGTTCAGTCTGTGGACAAATACATTTTTTATTGGTTTAAATGCTGTCTTCCCGTTTTTTGGGTCAAATGAAAGAACTGCAAACCTTTTTAAGGACAATTTTTCTTTAATAACTTTGTTGATGAATTCTCCTACTTTAACTAAGAATATTTGATTTTTTTCTAAATCTTTTATTAGGGTGTATTCTGAGCCGTCAACACTCGCCGTTATTACGATTCCTGCTTTGTAGTTTCCTTGCCATGTTGCCCAGTTTGTTACTTGTATTGGTAGTGTTCCTAGGAGTTCTACGTTGATTCCTGTTGACGTTATTCCCGCAGTTAGGGCGTTTTCTATTGTTGTGCTGCTTGTTCTTACATCTTTTCCTATTGATATTGTTCCTTCTCCGTCTAGAAGTGTTCCAAAGGCTGTTCCTATTCGTGCCACGATTTCGGGTGTTAGATCTTGGTTGTAGATTCCTCTAATGTCGTATGCTCTAAAAATGTGTTCAATTTCTTCATACATTGGCTGCCCTCCGAAGTTTGATTATTATAGGATTTCTTTGATTTTTCTTTCCAGCTCTTCTACTAGAATTAGTATGTCATTTATGTCGTCTTCCGTTTCTGGATATCTTAATGTTAGTTCATCTAGTTCATCTTTTATTTTTTCTATTAGTTCTAATATTTCTTCATCATCCATTTTTCTCCCTCGTTACAGTTCTTTTAATATTTCGTTTAATGTTTTTATTTCTCCTCCCAATACATTCTTAATATGTTCTAATCCTGTTTTCTGGGCCTCCTCGTTTAACGTTGCTACACAATCCTTCACCACTATTATTTTGTAGCCTCTGAAATAGGCGTCAGCTGCAGTGTGTAGCACGCAGATGTTTGTTGCGACTCCTGTAAGTATTAGAGTGTCAATTTTTAATTCTCTGAGTGTAAGGTCTAGATCTGTTGAGTAAAAGCCGCTGTATCTCCTTTTTTTAATGATAATGTCTTTTTGTTCCGGTTTTAGCTCTTCTACTATTTCTGCTCCAGGTGTGCCTTCAACGCAGTGTTTTGGCCATTGATTAAACTCCGCGTCGTCAGGTCTGTGAGCGTCACAGATGTATATTATGGGTATTTTCCTTTTTCTTGCTTCTTCTAATAGTTTTTTTATGTTTGGTATTATTTTTCTTCCTTCTGGTAGTTCTAATGGTGCTCCCTCTTTTATAAAGTCATTTAACATGTCTATTACTAGAATAGCTTTGCTCATCTTCTTCCTCCCGTAAAACTCATTTATCTCAGGGGTTTCATTTTTACTTTGAATAAATCATTTTAAAAGATATTTGTAATAACTCAATGATAAGTTAATTGTGGTGCGGAGGCGGTTATCGTGAAACAGAACGATAACGATTATTTGTTTATCCTTGCAAAACACGAGGATATTAAGGAGGGAAAAACTACTGACATTTATTTTTATAGGACTTTGAAGATTTTAGAGGAGGAAAAACTTGCAGATACGGTGGTTCACGCTGAAATTACAATTAGTAGCTTGCCACGTGGTTATCCCTGGGGTGTTTTTGGAGGCTTAAGAGATGTTGCAAAATTGTTTGAGGGCGTTCCCGTTGATATTGATGCTTTTCCAGAAGGCTCAGTAATTTATAAGAGTGATTTTTATGGCATTAGAGAACCTGTCATGACTATTAGAGGTCCTTATGGAAAGTTTGTTATTTACGAAACTCCTCTTCTCGGTTTTCTCTGTGTTGGTTCAGGTATTGCTTCAAAAGCTGCTAGGATAAGGAAAGCTGCTGGAAACGATGTGCTAATTGTTTCTTTTGGTGCACGAAGAACCCATCCTGCAATTTCTCCGTTTAACGCGTTTTACGCTTATATTGGTGGGTGTGATGCTGTGTCATGTGTGTTGGGTGCTGAAAAATTTTTAGGTATGAAACCTGTTGGTACAATGCCTCATAGTTTAATGATTATATATTCTGTTTTGAAGGGTGATCATGCTGAAGCTTGGAAAGCTTTCGACCGTATTATGCCTAGCGAAGTGCCTCGAATAATTCTTTGTGACACTTATTTGGATGAGGTTGCTGAAGCGATAAGGGCTGTTGAAAAGGTCGGTTCCGATAGGATTTGGGGCTTTAGGCTTGATACTCCAAGTTCTAGGCGAGGAAAGTTTGAGGATATTGTTCGTGAGGTTATTTGGGAACTTAAAGCTAGAGGCTATGATGGAAAAATTTTTGTTTCTGGTGGAATTGATGAGAATACTATTCCCGAGCTTGTTAAAGCCGGTGTTTCTGGGTTTGGTGTTGGTTCTTCGATAGCTAATGCTAGAATTGTTGATTTTGCTATGGATATTGTCGCTATTCGCCATGAAGGTAGATGGGTTCCTTGCGCTAAAAGAGGTAAGTTTAGTGGTGTTAAGAAAGTGTATAGGTGTCCCAGCTGTCTTGTGGATGTGATTCGCTTAGAGAGTGAACCTGCGCCGATGTGCCCTAAATGTGGGGGGAAAATGGAAAACATGTTGAAACCTCTTATTAGGAATGGAAAAATAGTGGCAGAATTTTCTAAGCCGAATGAAACTCGAAGATATGTTTTAGAACAATTGGAAAAGCTAGAATTAGATAAAAAACCATGGGACTAACCTACTAGAATTCATATCTTGTAAATTGTTTTGTTAATGATGTTAAAAGATTCTTGTTTTTAAAGTAGCAAGATATTTTAGTTTATTGTTTTGATTGAGATAAAAGCAAAAAGAGCTGGTTGTTAAGTTTTTGGTTTGAGTAGTTGGTTTAGGTCTTCTGTTAATATCCATTGTGTTGCTATTTTTGTTGTTGTGAATATTCCCTGCTTTATAAGAGCTTCTTTTTCTAGTTCGTCTAGTAGAGGTTTGATTTTTTCTTCTGGGAAACCTAGCCATCCGCATATTTCATCTATTGTTGATGGTCCGTTTATTTTTAGGAATTTCACAATTAATTTCTTTAGGGCTTCTTCTGCGCTTATTTTTTCGGCTGATTTAAGTAGATGTTTCGGTACGAATTTTTCTGTTGTGTCCCATAGTATTGCTGGTCTTCCCTTTTCATCGGTCGTAATACCTGCTCTTATTATTTTGTAGTTTCTTTCTAGTTTTTGTAGTGATGTTCTTAGTTTGGTGGTTTTTATTTTTAGTTTGCGTGCAAGTATGTGGGTTGCTATTGGGCCGTTTTCCCTTATTTCATTTAGTATTTTCTGGTCTATATCGTTGATTTTGATTTTTTTGGAATATAGTTTATGGAATAGTGGGTATTCTTTGTCTATTATCCAGAGGGCTTTCATTTCTCTTAGGCATCTTACCCAGAAGACTTTTTTCTTTTTCCATAGTTTTTTGATTATTTTCTCTACTTCTTCTCTTGGTATTTTCACTCTGTTGAGTAGTGTGGGTGTTCGGTTTACGAGGGTGTACATGGGTCCGCAGTCTGCCAAAATTTTTAGTATGTCACTTTCTGTGGACCCTTTTGTATCCTCTGTTAAATGTTGTATTTTCTTGTAGTATGCTTCTAGTTTTTCTGTTGGTATTATTTCCTTTTTCACAGTTATCTCTGCCATTCTTCTTAGTTCTTCTAGGTCCTCTTTTATGATTATTTGCGGAGCTGGTTTATAGTCTACGAATCTTCCTCTTTCGATTACGCCCTCTGCCTCTAATAGGGATAATATTTTTGATGTTTCATCTTGAGGAAATCCTGTGTAGTTTGCTATTTCTTTAAGAGTAGAAGGTCCATTCAGATAAAGAAATTTCAAAATTATTTGTTTTTGCGCCTCAGCTTTATTCATTCTCGCTGTTTTTAGTAAAATCCTTGTTGGAACTATTTCTTCCGCAATATACCACGCCATATGGTAGGTTTTGGATTCCTTTTTTGTTTTTCGTCTCTTTCTATGCACTAGGTAAGCTTTTTCAAGATTTTTTAACGCTCTATTCACTTTTCCTCTTTCTATTTTAAGAGTTTTTACTATTTGATTGACAGTTGCCCCGCCGCAACTTCTAAGGTGATCTAAGATTTTTCTTTCCAAGCTTCCTATTTTAACAGGCTCTTGGTAGGCCGTGGCGTATATTGGGTAGTCTTCGATGGCTATGTAGTGTATTTTCATTCCTTTTAAACAGGGTACCTGTATGATTTTTCCTTCTTCTTCAAGTTCCCATATCCATTTTTTAATTCGATTCAATATTTCTTCCTTGGTCGACTCTAAGACGTTGAACCCTTTTAATTTGAAAAATTTAGGTTCTTTTATTTCGTTGAATTTGATTGCTCCTACTTGGTGTAAAACCCTCACTACATCTTCTTTTGTTCTGATAACTAGGGTTCGTCTTTCTTCTAAGAGATCCAAGACTATGGATTCCGGTAATGTTTCGGGAGTCTTTCTTTCAATAACTATGGTGGATGATGCTTCTTGTATTTTTTCTAAGATTTTTTGGTGTAGTTCTTTAAGTAGAGCTTGTCGGTCTTCCATCATTACTATGTCACTTATTCCAACTAGAATTGTTCCATG
>JAEOSG010000214.1 GCA_016840485.1 Candidatus Baldrarchaeota archaeon | reverse complement strand
GATTGAACATCCATCTATTATGAGAATAACCGAGGAACTAGCTAAACAAGGATTCAAAATAGATTATCTTGAAGTAGATAAAGAAGGATTCATCAACATGGAGCAGCTTGAAAATTTATTGACAGATGAAACCATACTGGTTAGCATTATGCACGTTAACCATGAAATTGGGACCATTGAACCGATAAAGGAAGTTGGTAAATTATTAAAAGAAAAGAAGCAGAAAATCTATTTCCACGTTGACGCTCAGTCCTCATATACAAAAATTCCAATAGATGTTCAAGACTTTAACATCGATCTCTTAACTTTGAGCTCTCATAAGATTCATGGGCCAAAAGGCGTGGGAGCACTATATATTAGACAGGGAACAAAAATAGAGCCAGTACTTAAGGGGTACATATCTGTTCAGAGGTTGAGGCCTGGAACAGAAAATATTCCCGGGATAGTTGGATTTGCTAAAGCAGCTGAAATGGCTTTCGCAAACTTTGAAAAATATGTTTCACACATGAGAGGTTTAAGGGACAAGCTTATCAAGGGAATTGAAGACAACATTTCAGAAGTCGTGCTACATGGTCCTAGAGGAGATAAAAGAAGCCCCAGTAACGTGAACTTCTCCTTCAAATATATTGAGGGAGAATCTATAACATTACATTTAGATATGTATGGTATTTGTGTTTCAACAGGTTCAGCATGCGCCTCTAGGAAATTGGAGCCTAGCCACGTGTTAACCGCTATAGGTGTACCCCCCGAAATTGCTCACGGATCTATTATGTTTAGTCTTAGTCGATATAATACGGAAGAGGAAATCGACTACGTGCTTGACGTACTTCCTAAAGTTATCGAGAAGTTGAGAAGTATTAGTCCCCTTACCCCTGAAAGTCTAAAGAAAAGTGGTGGATAACATGCCTATAAAATACTCGAAAAAGTTGATGGAATACTTTATGAACCCTAAAAACATTGGAGAAATGGAAAATCCAGATGTGGTCGTTGAAGAGGGTAATCCTGTTTGTGGAGACATGCTTAGAATGTTTTTAAAGGTTAAAGACGGTAGGATAGAGGATATAAAGTTTTTATCTTTTGGCTGCGCAGCAAACATTGCTACCGGATCAATTTTAACGGAAATGGCTAAAGGAAAAACGCTTGAAGAAGCAAAGAAAATAACCATGAAAGACGTTGCAGAAAAGCTGGGAGGACTGCCACCGATAAAAATGCACTGCGCGGTATTAGCCGCAAAAGCATTACACAAAGCAATAGAAGAATATGAGAAAAAAGCCAAAAAAATAGCTTAATTGCCATTAATATTTTAACTTTTTATTTAATTCTTCCCTATTCCTTTTATTGCCCTAGGTGGTAAAAATGGGTAGATACGTAGTTACACATTGCTAGCCATGATTATTTCTGATAGTGCACGTTTTACAAGAAGTTGAGAAAAACGTTTAAGAGTTTATATAATGAACTAAGTTGCAAGCAATTTGATCGTGTTTAGCGCTTGATTGAAGGTTGTTGCAGGTTTACTTCCAATCTACATCTCATTTACAATGAAACCTAAACTAGGGTAAAGTTAAAGTATATAACATTGTTATTAGAATCGTAGAATCTACACTTACGAGAAAAAGGGAGACAAGTACAATGACTTATTCAGCAAGACAAGTTATATACCGTCCTAAATTTGTAGATCACTGCATCTTAAAGATGCAGGTGAGAACGGAAAGTAATCTAAATGTCACAGAGGAAAAAGGTCTTGCTTATATACAGCCATGTGCCGCAGAAGTAGGTAAAGTAATGTTAGAAAGCAATATAACAAAACTGTTAAGAACTACGCATCGTGAAATTATTGACTTTGACGTTCTTTGTGACATTTTGAATACTTATAAAATTAGATTCTCAGAGACGCAATGCAGCCTTACTCTTGGCGTAAGTAGGGTGAAATGGAGAGGTAAAACAATATCCATTTTTAAGAAAGGGAAAATAAAGATTAGAGAGGCTCTAAATAGAGAGGATGCCATGAAAATGCTTCAAGATTTTCTAAGATTAATATGGGGAAGTCTTATATGTGAAGAGTGCGGACAACCAGCAATTTATTGTGCTGCTGGAATGTGCAACAAATGTTTGGAAGAAAATGCTCAGAGAGAACTTGTTGATTTAGAGGAACTACCAACTGGCGTGATACTTTTTAATGCTTTAACTAATTTGAGTAAGCCTTTGTCGTTGTTAAGTGAAACTTTTTCAAATATTTTAGACGGGTTACGTGGTGAAAAAATTTCTGAAGTAAGAGTAAAAGATTTTGAAAGAAAGCTTAATAGGGTAAATTTACTTGCCTTAGATTTTATGGTACAAACACCTAATATAGAGCAGGCCTCTCTTGGATTTATACCTCTTGGAATAACACTTAACCTAAAAACCGTCTTTAGAACTGTTGATGATTTAATTAAGGAAATAAACAAGAATTCAAATCTTTTAATGCAAGTTGACGCAAAAATAAAGAATAACATTTTAGAGATTTTCCATAAAATCGGAAATCTTTATGAATCTATTTCACAAATCGCTTCCATGAAAAGTGACGTTCAACATGACGTTAAAAAAGTAAGAGAAATATTAGAGAATATTAGGAGAATTAGGGAGGAGATAGAAAACACGTCTAGTGAGTTGAATAAACGTTTGTTTAAATTGTTTGAAGATGCCGATAAAATTTATTTAGCTGGGTTAAGGATCTTGAATATTTTTGGTGTTGGAGGTGTCTAAATGCCTGATGTGAATAAAATAAGGGAAGATTTTCCGCTTCTCAAAAGAAGAAGGGAAGATGATGGAAAGCCTTTCATATACCTTGATAACGCTGCTACAAGCTTAAAGCCGATACAGGTTATCGAAGCAGTTATAAATTACTATGAGAAGCATTGTGCAAATATTCATAGAGGTGTTCATACGCTTTCTCAAGAGGCGTCTCAACTTTATGAGGAAGCGCATGATAAAGTTGCTAGGTTTATTGGCGCAAAAGGCCGTGAAGAAATTGTCTTCGTCAAAAACACTACCGAGGCAATAAATTACGTGGCTTATGGGTTGGATTGGAAGCCTGGAGATGAAGTTATAACGACAGTTATGGAGCATCATAGCAACATTGTGCCTTGGCAGTTAATTAGAGATAGATTTGGTGTGAAAATAAAGTTTTTAGATCTAAAAGATAAATGGTACCTCAATCTAGAGCAGCTAGAAGGTTTAATAACCGAAAAAACAAGGTTAATCACGGTTGTTCATGTTTCAAACGTATTAGGTACCATAAATCCCGTTGAAGAAATATGTAAAATTGCTCATGAGCATGAAGTCCCAGTTTTAATCGACGGAGCTCAATCCGTACCACATCTCCCCGTAGATGTCAAAAAAATCAAATGCGAATTCTTAGCTTTCTCTGTAACTGGAGACACGCCTTTACTCACCATGATTGGCAATGAAGTTATGTTGATGCCTATTAAGAAAGTCATTGCTGCTATAAAAAACGGAAGGGAAGTTCGTGTCTTAACGATAGATAGAAACGCAAAATTGGTATTTGGAAAAGTGACTGGATGGCTTGAACATGAAGATGCAATATATGAGGTAAAACATGAGGGTTGTAGTATTCCACTTAAAGTGACAGGGCATCACTCACTTTTCGTATGGGAAAAAGGAAAAATTATACCAAAAAAAGTTCAAGAGTTAAAACCCGGGGATTATTTGATAACTTTTAATGCAAAAAATCGCCTAGCGATTCAATCCAGTCCAGAAATTGAACTTACATATATACATCATGGAAATCGCGTAGTAGAAAGAATAAAGATAACAGAAGATCTGATGCGACTAGTAGGTTACTATCTGGCAGAAGGTTCACTTACTAGGAGAAATTATAGAATACAGTTTACCTTTGGACGGCATGAAAC
>JAEOSG010000213.1 GCA_016840485.1 Candidatus Baldrarchaeota archaeon | reverse complement strand
AAGACAAAGCTGTAATTAAAGCAACAAGGTAAGAATAATGCACTTCAGCGGGAAAAATGAAATAAAGAATAAGACTACCGAAAATACCTTCAGAAGCTACTATACCTATTGCACCCGCAAAAACGTATTTTTTCAGCTTCTCTATTTTCTCAAAATCTAAATTAAAGCCTATTAGAAAGAGAAGAAAGTACATTCCGAAACTTTCCAGTACATTAAAAACATCACTTTCGATGGTTGATCTAAATACACCTGTAGCGGAAAGCACAAGTCCAAAAAACAAGCACGCAAACATCCAAGGCATCCGCAAATATTTTTCCATAAAGTAGCCTAAACCCAGAGAAACACCATAGCTAATTACTATTAAAAGAAGAATGTCTTCCATAAATTATCCTTCTCCAAAATTACGGCGAAATTTTCCATTACACGGGCCTTTCCATAAAAATCTCGAATATCTGTCAATCAAAGATAATTTTTTAAGACCCGTTTCCTTATCGCCTTCCATTCAAGTTTTAAACGAGAGAGACGAGGATGCCTATAAACTTTACTTAAATTTTCATTAAACCAACTATATGGTAGCCCGGGAGAGATTCGAACTCTCGTCAGCGGGTCCAAAGCCCAGCCAAGCCAGAATCAAGCTTCTTTTGTCATAAACGACATAGATTGGGTTGTTTCTGATTTTTGGCAGTATTGCAAGATTGAAGAGAGACTTTCTAAGAAAGTTGCAAGAGACTACAAGAACGTTGCCAAGAGATTACTGTTGTCTTGTAATGGGCAATTGTCCAGACAGGCGATCAGAGAGTTTCTTAAACCGTACTTACATAAAGCGCCGAAAACCTACAACAACATCATTGACGCGTTGAGAGCCTTCATAAAGAGGTATTTGCAGAGGCCAGAGTTGATGAATGGTTTCAAGCACGGTCACGTGCCATCAAACTATGAGAGGCTACTGCCGACAAAAGAACAACTGAAAAAAGGTTTTGAGGCATTAGATACTGACAAGGAAAAAGCAATCTACCTATTCTTTGCAACGACTGGTCTGCGTCGCTCAGAAGTTTTGAACTTAACCATAGATGATGTTGATTTTGAAACTAGATGCGTCAAAGCTAAACATGACACTAGAACTAAAAGAGCTGGAGTAACATTCTACAATGAAGAATGCGAGGTCTACTTGAAGAAGTATCTTGCTTCAAGAAACGACAATAATCCAAAACTGTTTAGAATTGGTTACAGACAGTTTCAAAACATATGGAAAAAAGCAAGCAAAGCAGCAAAGTTCAAAATAACACCTCAAGTCCTGCGAAAGTGGCATTCAACAATGCTAGGCGAACTAATGGTTCCAGATCGATATGTAGACATCTTCCAAGGAAGAGCCCCAAAAAACGTTTTGGCGAAACATTACACCGGAAAAAGACTTGAAAGATTAAAAAGAATCTACGAAAAGGCAAATTTGAAGGTATTAACTTAAGTTTTCAGAGTTATCTCACCTTTAAACGCTCGTCAGGAAGTTTATTAAAACAATTTTTTAACAGCCATGTTTTTTGTACCATGCTAGTTGTTTGCCAATGCCGAGGTTCTTTAAAGGTACTTCGCATTGTATCCCTATGTTTTCTAGTTTTTGGATCAGATATTGTCTGTATTTCTTTCCAGTGTAAAAGAATGCTTTGTTGAAATTTTTTAGGTCAAGTCTTTGCTTCATTTGGCTGAAAACTTTTTCTGACCATTCCTTTATTTCGTCAGCGCTCATGTTGTTAAGTGTTTGATTATATGGTTCTATCTCATCATCAGGAAAAAGCACTCCATATTTTGCGCTTAGTATAACTACAAAATCATGATTCTTGACAGCGTAAGCGTATGCCTTTCTGAACAAGTCTGAAGCTGAATACATTTCATAAGCTTTGCATCTATAGTTCCGCTTTCTCTTTGTACAAGAAACCAAGCCCAAACTCTTCAATTAAACACGCCTCCATACCACAGTGTTTTCTTTGAATGTTATTCCCTTTGTTTTTTCGCAAAATCCTTCTACTGGGCATTTTCCACATTTCCTTCCGCTGCATAGTTTTGAGCCTATTGTCCATATTGGTTCGTCAAGTTTCCAAGGAGCGATATCTAGCTTTTTGGCAGCGTTTCTCCATGCTTCTTCTATAAGTTCTCTCAAAGGGCTTTCTTGAGGGCATCCTATGAACTGCCTGCTTAAAAGTTTGAGAACTCCAGTGTATAGTGTGAACCTGGCTACTTGTTTATCAACTGGAATGTCAAGCTCGTCTAGGTTCTTAACTTTGAAGAGGCCTGTCTCTCCCATGGCTCTCAAATAAAAGTTTGAAAGCTTGTTACCTTTTAAGTATGGGAAATCCTGCAATCGCTTTTTCAAGGCGGCAATTTCTAACGGTTCCGGAGTTATGTTTCTCGGGTCTCCGTCATACTTGTCGACAAGCACTTTTGATATTTTAATCCATGTTTTGGCAGCGTTTGAGTAGAATCTAGCCCCAAGCTTCTTAACAAAAGTTTCGACGGTTCTTTGGCTAAGCTTCAAAATCACTTCTGGAGTAAACCTTTCGGGGTAAAGTTCATATGCGCCTCTTGACTTCTCCCATAACTTCTCTGCGTCTGTCATATAGTCGATGGAAATGACATAAGTCAAATAGAGAGCATGCTCTCTAGACCCTTCTTTCAAGTTTCTCGGCAAAACATACTCAGGCATAGAATAGTCTTCAAAAACGCCTTTACGACCATAAAACTGATCGAACAGCCTCTCAGCAATCTTAAACGCCTTCACACCATCAATAGCAAACTCAACACTAACCGTCCTCTTCATTTTCATCTTCGTCCTCTAACTCTTCGTCAAACCAGAACCACCAAAAATCATTTTCTTCTTCAAGATTAGCCGTTGCACTCACCAAACAATAGATAAGGCAACAATGACATATCAATCTTATCGCTCATAACCAAACTGTTTTAGGGACTTCACATCTTAACGCGCATGGTTTAGAATTACATTTCCTATTGATTCCAGTTCTTGCGGAGAGAATATAATTTTAGATTTCTTGTTTCTAATGTAGTTGCATAGTTCATCTATTTTTAAAACTGGAACCGTGGGACTGTTAATATGCAGGTTGACATTTGGATTGACAAAAACCAAGAGTGCATCAACCCAGATGTTCAGAGGTTTGAGAGACTGTATAGTGTCTATCAAGCATTTAATTCTGATAGCATTTCTTTTCGCCTGCTTACTTAGGCTTTTTAAAGGGTAAGTTGAGGTGCGACGTCCTACATATCGCCTTGACCATTCATCGCCATAACAAATTATCTGTCCAACATAGTTCTTTGTTTCAATCACAAAAACTCCATTAGGCCCTAAAACAATGTGGTCAATGTTACCATAACCATCTGAAAACTTCACATCATTTATCAGATAATACCTATCATCTAAACACGAAAGAACTCTTGTCACAAGTTCTTCCCCTCTGTAACCTTGATGATAACTTGACCAATTGTAAAGCAAATATCCCCCAATTATCATCAGTATAAAAACAAGCAAAACCCAAGCAAGAAAGCCCCCAGTAAAAAAGAGAAACAAAACAACAGGCAACCCAAACAAAAAAAGAATAACCAATGCCACCGCATACCTTTCAGAACTTTTCTTCAAATATTGCCCCGACTGCTTTAGAACCTTCATAAACAACAACTATGCAAAAACAACATTTGAACCTTACCACACACCACCACACCAAAATTCGAAAAAACGAACCAAAAAACAACCCCACCCATCCTAAAGACTCTATGAACTATTTGTGAAACTGTTGCGTCGAAATATGGTTGTGTCGATTATTTGGAAAATTTTTACGTTATCATGTAGTAAAGATTTTGCAGTTTTCTGTGATCTACTTTTCCTTGAAATGTTGGTAGTAGTTTTTGCAGGTACTCTTTAGC
>JAEOSG010000002.1 GCA_016840485.1 Candidatus Baldrarchaeota archaeon | reverse complement strand
GGAAGAACCTATGACTCTTGAAGAATTGCAAAGTATTGCCATGGACATAATAGAAAGAACAAGAAGCGAAAAAGACTCTTTTATAGAAATAGACGAGCCTGGAGCCACGGTCATACAAATGAGGGACTATAGAATTGCTATCGCGAGGCCGCCCTTCTCAGACGGAATGGAAATAACAGCCGTAAGACCTCTCGTGAAGATGACAATAAACGATTATAATGTTTCAGATAAACTTTTAAAACGATTAAGAGAAAGAGCAGAGGGCATACTAATAGCAGGTCCACCTGGTGCAGGGAAAAGCACTTTTGCATCAGCACTCGCCGAATTTTATAGCAGTATGAACAAAATAGTAAAAACCATAGAAAAACCAAGAGATTTACAAGTTGGCCCAGATATAACACAATATACTGCTTTAAGAGGCAGTTTAGAAAGAACAGCTGACGTATTGCTACTTGTAAGACCCGATTACTGTATTTTTGACGAACTGAGGAAAACCAGAGATTTCAAAATTTTCGCAGATCTAAGATTCGCTGGAGTAGGTATGATAGGTGTTGTTCATGCTACACAAGCAATAGATGCAATACAGCGTTTCATTGGAAGAGTAGACCTAGGTTTAATCAGCAGAGTTGTAGATACAGTAATTTTCATTAAAGGGGGAGAAATAGAAAAAGTGTACTCCCTCAATCTTACAGTGAAGGTACCAACTGGTATGACCGAAAGAGACTTGGCACGACCAGTTATTGAAGTCAGAGATTTTGAAAGAGGAGAACTAGAGTACGAAATATACGTTTTTGGAGAACAAGTAGTTGTTGCGCCAGTAAAGGAAGTGAAGGGAGAAAAAAGAAGAAAAAGAGAAGTTACTAAAAGGGAGAAGATTCCTGTAGAAATAGAGACAACTCGGAAACATTATATTTTATTTGTCCCACCAGCATTAGCAAGAAAGCTAGTAAACTTCTATGCCGACGAAGACTTACTATTCACAGTAAGAGCTGGAAAACGTGGAGAAGTAAAAATTAGAAAAACCAGCAACTATGGGAAAATACTTGAAGAAGCTCTAAAACTTGGAAGAAGAATATACGCTGAATAAAAACTCATTTCCGTTTTAACACTTCGACCTTATCACTATACCCCACATAAACCATATCAACTAGACTCGATGGAAAAATACCGTTTTCAATAACACCAGGGATATTGTTTATTTCCTTTTCCAACTTTTTAGCATCATCTATTCGTTGAAATTTTACATCGACAATAAAATTACCATTATCAGATATGATAGGGCCCAACTTAGACTTAGCTTCTCTAAGAACCGGATCTCCACCAAACTCTCTCAATCTACGGCAAACGTAACCATATGCAAAGGGCAAGACCTCTACAGGAACCGGAAACCTTTCACCAAGATGAGAAACCTTCTTAGTCCAGTCAACAATCACAACAAAATTTTTTGCCGCAGAATCAACAATTTTCTCTCTTGTAAGAGCCCCCCCACCACCCTTGATTAAATTTAACTTAGAATCCGCTTCATCAGCACCATCAATCGCCAAATCAAGCACATTAAACTCGTCCAAGCTAACAACACGAATACCGTTACTTAGCGCAAGAAAATACGATTGAAAAGAGGAAGGAACCCCATAGATCTCCAGCTCCTCGTCCTTAATACGCTTGCCTAGTAATTTGACAAAATACTCAACAGTAGATCCACTTCCAATTCCGATAACATGCCCATCCTTCACTAACTTAACAGCTGCTTCAGCGGCGTTGAACTTAGCAGCCTCTTTTTCAGAACTAGCGGGCATAACACTCATCTCTGAACCGTTGTTAACTAGATTTTTCGATAATTTCCTTCAATCTGCGGAGTTCCTTCAACATTTCATCTCTTAATACTTGAACAAGTGTTTCCCCTTTCGGTGGGGACCGAGGTGGAGAAGTAGGCTTGACTTCAACCTTAGTTTCCCTGACAACTTCAACCTTGGGCTCTTCAATCCTAGGGCTCGTAACCTCTCTAGAGATTGGCTCAGGAACTTGCTTGGGAACGACCTCCCTACCGACAATTGGTTTTTTAACAACTGGCTCTTCAACCTTAGCTTCCTCAGTAATTGTCGGAGCCTTTAACCTCTCTAGGAACTCACGCTTAGCTTCTTCAAGCTCGAACTCGATACCTCTAAACTCTTCAACTCTACTTAAGCTAGCAAGTCTTTCATTGACTCTCTCCAACTTATCTGAATAGAAAGACTTTAATCTAGCGTACAACTGCTCCGAAATCTCACCTTTCCTAAAAGCATCTTGTAAAAATTCTAATGCCGACTCTACTGCAACCTTCTCAGCCTTAAATGTAATAATCGAATCAGGACCAACCTCAGCAGGAACGGTAGCCGGCTCAACAACCCCCCGCTTAGAAGACAAAACATAGGTCGAAACTGCTAACGCAACAAACAACCAAAACGCAAACCAAGCCTCAACAGTAACATTAACTCCTAGAAAACCAGAAATTATCCCTCTAACACCGTCAAATAACAAAAATAAGCTATCAACTAAACCCAACAGATAAGAAATAAACATCCAGACGGTATCAGTAATCATCATAACCCACCATCAACTAACAATATCACCAATTTACTTATAAGACCTACTATAACAACAGTAAAACCTTGTTACAAAAAAGACAACTCAACAAACAAACCAAAAAACAAATAAAACCAAACAAACAAAAATATAAAAAACAAAAATAAAACAAACAACACGATCAAAAAACCCATGATGTCAAATAACAAGATATAACAAAACCAAAACAAAAGATGCCGCCGTAGCTCAGCCTGGTCAGACAAAGCAGAAATAAAAACGGGCCAAAGCACGTCCTTGGTAAGGACGGGGTCGCGGGTTCAAATCCCGCCGGCGGCTCCACTCTACTTCATTATACATTTTGTTTTGCTTAAAGATACGATTTTGCTACGTCCCATCAAGTTTGTTTATTAGCTTGGTTCTATTTGTTTATCAGAGTGACATAATTTTAATTTGGGGTGTTTTGATAAGTGTGTTAGTATAAGGGATGTTCGTTGAGGTTATCAGCAGCAATCGATTTGGTGTTTGTTATGAGCTTTGATAAGAAATATATGAAGTTATTAAGGAAGGAGAAGAATAAGTGGGATCGTGATGCTTCTCGTTTCGGCGAGAGAAGGCAGAATTTTACGACTTCCTCGGGTATCCCTGTGAAACGACTGTATACTCCCCTTGATCTAGAGGGTTTTGACTATCTTAGGGATCTTGGTTTCCCTGGAACCCCCCCATATACTCGGGGCGTATATTATAATATGTATAGGGGTCGTCTTTGGACTATGCGACAATATGCTGGCTACGGAACTGCTGAGGAGACGAATAGGCGATTTAAGTATCTTCTTGAATTAGGACAAACCGGTTTGAGTGTGGCGTTTGATCTCCCTACGCAGATGGGAATCGATCCTGACCATCCTTTGGCAATAGGTGAGGTTGGGCGTGTCGGGGTCTCTGTACCAACACTTAAAGATATGGAACGGCTTTTTGACGGTATTCCCTTGGAGAAAGTATCTACTTCTATGACTATTAATGCCACGGCACATATTCTTCAAGCGATGTACATTGCGGTAGGTCAAATGCAGGGAGTTTCTTTAAAGGATTTAAGCGGTACAGTGCAGAACGATATTTTGAAAGAATATGTTGCGAGGGGGCAGTATATTTTTCCTCCTGAGCCTTCTATGAGATTGGTTGTGGATATTATTGAGTATAGTTGTAAAAATATGCCTAGATGGAATTTTATTAGCGTGAGTGGATATCATATGCGTGAAGCGGGATGCAACGCTGTTCAGGAAGTTGCTTTTACTTTTGCTAATGCAATAGAATATGTCAGAGCGGCTATTAATAGAGGTCTTGATGTTGACGAGTTTGCTCCTAGGATTTCCTTTTTCTTTGGAGTGCATAACGACTTTTTTGAGGAGATAGCAAAATTTAGAGCTGCTAGAAGATTATGGACACGGATAATGAGGGAGAAGTTTGATGCAAAGAATCCCCGATCCATGCGTCTTAGATTTCATGTACAGACCTGTGGATCTACTTTAACCGCTCAACAATCGGAGATAAATATTGTTAGAGTTGCTATTCAAGCTTTGGCCGCTGTTCTTGGTGGTGCTCAATCTCTTCACACAAATTCCTACGATGAAGCTCTTTGTTTACCAACTGAAAAAGCAGTTCGTATAGCGTTACGTACCCAGCAAATTATTGCTGAGGAAACTGGTGTTACAAATACAGTGGATCCTCTTGGCGGCTCATATTACGTTGAATGGCTAACAAATGAAATCGAGGACAGAGCTCTAAGATATATAGAGAAAATAGAAAAGATGGGAGGCGCTGTTGCTGCAATTAAATCTGGATATATTCAAAGAGAAATTGCTGATAACGCTTACAGAAATCAGAAAGAAATAGAAACCGGAGATCGTTGTGTTGTTGGAGTTAATAAGTACGTTGTAGAAGAAGAGATTTCCTACGAAATTCTTAAAGTTAATCCCGAAGTTGAGAGAAAACAGATAGAACACGTTAGAAAATTGAAGGCCACTAGAGATAACAGTAAGGTTAAGAAGGTTCTTCAAAAAATGAGGGAAATTGCCGAGAGCGATGAGAACATACTACCAATCACTATAGATGCTGTTAAATCTTATGCAACAATCGGAGAAATCTGCGATGTCTTAAGAGACGTTTTCGGAGAATACAAAGCTCCAACAGTATTTTAAAACGATTTCACCGAATAAAAAAGATTAGTTTTATGGAAGTCAAGTTAATTCTTTCAATATTTTTCTAACCATTACTAGTCGCATTATCTCATTAGTTCCTGCCGCTGCTATAAGTGGAATAGCATCTCTTAGAAGCCGCTGCGGTATTTTGTCTACAGCGTTCCCCCAAGCACCGTAAATATCTACGAGTTTTCTTGCACATCTAACCGCCGATTCAGTGGCCCAGAATTTTCCCATAGCATTTTCAGCATCGGCCCTCTTACCCATATCTCTAAGCCATGCTGAATAGTATAGTAGAAGTCGACTAATTTGATAATCCATGTAAATATCGGTTAAATGCCATTGAATAGCCTGAAGTTCGGCTATAGGTTTACCGTACAGTACTCGCTGTTTAGAGTACTTAGCAGCTTCTTCAAGACATCTGCGTACAATGCCTAATGCTGTTGCCGCTACACCGGGCCTTCCGACATTGCTGACTGCATGTAAAGCTATTTTTAACCCTTCTCCTTCTTCCCCGATTCTATTTTCTACGGGAACTCTGCAATCTTTGAGAACTATCCCGCCGACATTACACCCTCTAAGTCCTATTCCCTTGTTAATGGCACCATGCTTGAAGCCCTTCATACCTTTCTCCACTATGAAAACTGAAAATCCTTTGGGCCCCTCACCTGTTCTTGCCACAACCCCTATAACATCGGCAATATGAGCATTTGTTATCCAAACCTTTACCCCATTTAAAACGTATTCATCCCCCTCACGTTTAGCTGTCATCTTTATGGAGCCAATTGGATCGGAACCACCCCAAGGCTCAGTCATCGCAAGAGTGGATAGTTTCTTACCGGTTGCTAAATCTGGCAGCCATCTTTCCTTCTGTTCCTCTGTTCCAAAATATATTATCGGTGCGTGACCTAAGTGAAATATTTGGAGAGCTTGGGATAAGGCAGGGGAAACCCTTCCTAATTCTTCCAATATTATTGTTCTTGCAACATGGCCCATGCCAGCATGAGGGACGTCTTCAGCGTACTTTCGAGGTATAAGCACTGACATAAAACCAAGTTCTCCCATTCTTTTTATCAAATCCATTGGAACTTCATCTTTTTCATCCATCCATTTTACTTTCGGTTCTACTTCCTCTTCGGCAAATTTACGTGCAAGTTCCCTTAAGGCTTCCTGCTCAGGAGTAAAACTAAAGTCTACCATAACCAACCCATCCCCCAATTTGTCTACTTAAAAACTATTTGTTAAAAAAACTTTTATATTTTTCCATTCTTCCTTTATAGAAAACGTAGTTAAAATCTACTTTCCCTACCCTAATCTAGTAATCGAAAACGTGGTATCGAAACGTAACATCATAATATTCTAGAATTTCAATCTACTTGATCCAAAACTCAGTTTACACATTATATTTTGCATAAGAAAAACAGTCAGTCGTAGTTACTATGTACAAACTGTTTCAAATACTATCCTAACCTTCATCTTCACATAGTTCCAGTAAAATTCCATATACACTTTTCGGGTGAACAAATACGATTTTTCTACCTCTTGCACCTTTACGCGGCTTATCATCTATTAATCGTAATCCCTCAGCTTTCAAACGTTTTAACGTATCTGAAAGATCCTTGACGCGAAAAGCAAGATGATGAAAACCTTCGCCTCTCTTTTCCAAAAACTTTGCCACTGGACTCGCACTACTCAGCGGTGCAATCAACTCCACCTCAACATTCCCAGCAGACAAAAAAGCAATCTTCACCCCTTGTTCCTCTACAACCTCATAACCCTCAAATCTTAAACCGACAACCTCCGTAAAAAACCTCACAGCACTATCAAGATCCCTCACAACCACCCCAACATGATCCAATAACACCAACACAACCCCCATACACCTTTTAACCCACAAACAAATAAACATTAACTCAAACAAACAATCAACTAAAAACACGCAAGAAACACAAAACAAAAATAACATCAAAACAAATTGGTGCGGGGGGTGGGATTCGAACCCACGCAGGCCTACGCCACCGGATCTTAAGTCCGGCGCCTTTTAACGGAATCCAGCCCCTTTGTCCTGGTTTCCGCCGCTATTATAGTTTTTGGCGGTCTCGGCCACCCCCGCAGTCTGATAATTATATACGAGTAACTTGTTTTTACTTAAGGTTTATTTTGCATGGTTTTGGTGGGGCCGCCGGGATTTGAACCCGGGATTCAGCCTAGCAGAGAAAACTCTGCTAGTCCACTGGGTCCCAAACCCAGCATCATACCAAGTTCTCCGATAAGCAGGTTTGGTCTGCCTATCCCTAGACCACGGCCCCTAGATAGTAACTGCATAAAGGGTGAACAATATCTGCTTTAAATAGTTTTCTAACATAGCTTTAGTAAAAAGCAATAAAAGACTTATGGATTTATTAATAAATCAAACCTAAAAATAACAACACATAAAGAACATACCTCATCACACCCTTACAACCCACAAATAAGAAAGAAATCACATTATATGAAGTAAGAAGAAAATGTCAAGCATGCACTACGCCATTTTTAGATCTTATGGACTATACTAGTTTTAACTAATTCTCTCCAGTTTTTCTCCACAATTCTGTGAATGTCCTCATAGGTATAATCTACTCTACGATCTATTTCTGTGCCCATCAGTTGCATCATCACGCGAAAAGCAACATGATGACTCGTCGTAGTATTCCAAAATACTATTTTTTCTTGCCAATTCCAAGACAATGTCTTCGAACCACTTTTCGAAATCAAATCTATACGTATCACAGTATTTTTCTTTCCCAAAAGAAACCGGAAAAGCACATATGGCTCCACTAATCAGGCATCTATGTTTTTTCTCCAAATAAAAGCGGCATTTCAGTTTCATTTCACTCAATTTCTTTATCCTCCGTCATTTTTAGGGTTTAAATGATTGCTGGGCATCTTGCTCATTGTTGGTATACCAATTATTGTGGGAAGAACTTATAAATGTTAGTTCACCAAAGTGGTAGACCCTTTTGGTCTTCAAAAAGAACTAAATTGGTTATCCAATAAAATGAATATACATTTTTACCAAGAGGAATGAAATAATGGCTAAAGAAGGCCTAGGACGCATCATCGTCAGAGAAACAAAAACAAAAAACAAAAAATACAAAAAGACATGGATTTACATTCCAAGCCAAGTTGCAAACGATACGGCTTTTCCCTTCAAACATAGAGAAGAAGTCATAGTAAAAATAGACATACACGGAAAAAGACTAATCATAGAGAAAAAGAAATGAAATAAGTTCCCTTATGAAAGAACATTAGAACTTATCGATAATTTTTGCTGAAAAGTATTTAAAAAGTTAAAAGCAGTCGAAAATTTAACAAGACATTGAATATTTTGTAAAAAGACATTGAGTTAATTTAGATAATAATTTTCCTAATCTTATTATTAAAAATTTATTTTTGTAAATAGCTAGAAACATGCCACAATCAGTGGTTTTTAGGTACCGTACTTATAAGTGATTTATAAAAATTTGCTAAAGAAAGTATCATCTTAACAGTGTTATACCTAAATTTTGTCCTCGCTATCGACATTCGTCAAATAATTAAAAAAGATCGAGATTAGGACATGAGGTACATTTAGTTAAAAGATACATATTTTTGTATTTTAATTTTTTAATCGGTTGTTATTTTAGGTTATGAAGTATTTTGTCATGTTTTTGAACCTGTTCACATCGGGCTATTTAAACCTTGCCGCCGATTTTTATTTAGGAATTAGGAGGGTGAAATGTGAAAAATAAGCTTGTAGCGGGGATATTGATTTTAATAGTTTTATTATTGGAGGTTTCAACTAGTAGACTAATAGCAACAAACGATGGTACGATCTTAGGTGAATTAACTAGAGTTAAAAAGCCAGAAATCTACATTGATAGTTTTGACCCGCATTTCCGTGGGTTTACTAATGGTTCACCAATAACTGTTTGGGAAGAAAAAACTGGTCAGCAGGGTGGTGATTTCTCCGACTAGTAAAGCCTCAAACATTGGTCAGGGTATTGTATTAAACTCTAGCATAAGGGAAGACTGGGTTACTGGAATAGATGCAACCGGTAGGCTGAGTGAAGATACCAAAGAAATTTTTCTGAAATCTGTGGAGAATATTAATAATACAGGTGTGCTTGTTTTAGCGTTTTTATCTACTGATATCGAGATATTGAATGAATCGTTGTTTTGTGATGAGCGTACGCGGATTGTTGTTGATGAGATTTTGAGGTTTGCTGAGGAGGTTGGAGATGCATCAATAATTCTAACAGGAAATTATTGTACTGCGATGAACCTGGTGTATTTGTTGTGGTTAGCTGAGGAGGATCGAAGAGCAAGTGAAGTTTACCTAGTAATTTTGGCTCATGGAGTTCTAAATGAAACTTTGCAGATACACGGTATGCTAATGCATGGAGAAAACAACGTAGCTGTTGTTAACGGAAAAACATTAGAACACTTAGCAAAAAAATTAAGAATAGAGTATCTAAACAGACTAAAATTTGTTTATTTGCCATTTTGTAACATGGGTAGGGAAAAAAGAAATTTACGGTAATAGTTCCGTGGTTGCTTTCTTCGAAAAATTTAGCGATGCACAAATATTAACTTATGAGGGAGAAACTTATTTAAATGGAGATTATATTGCTTCTGTTCAATCAGTTTTATCAGCTGGAACCTACGAGTTGATTGAGGAACATGTATATCTACCCGTTGAGATCATCGATAATTTTACTGGCGAAATAGTAGAAGGATATATAGAATTTAGAGTTGTAGATAAAATTGAGGAAACAAATTCGACAATTAACCCCTATGAAATTTACGATGGCAATGACAATGTAACTCTGGGATTAAGATCTAGATTTAAGAGGAGAGTTGTTTCTAGGCGGGCTTATAAGGTCACACTTCATAGGAAAAATGTTAAGGTTGTGATTCATCGCGGAGATCCTCCGAAAAGCTATGTAAAGAGAAGGGTTAAACATGTAAGTTACGAAGTCGTGTCAAAACGTGAAACATTCGGTGCCAGAGGTTCAAAAATAAGTTTCAAACATAAATATGAATCTAGGGGTATACCTGTTGTCGCTGGAAGATTTTGGAAACCACCAAAAAACGAGAGGAAATGTTTTGGAGATGGTGTTACGGGGAAGATTGAGGCTAGTGTTGTTGAAGTTAGAAAGGTAATTTTGCTTGTCGATGAAATTTTCGATACAATTTACAAATATTATTATGATATTAAATCTGCGGTTTATAGGTGGATTGATGAAACATTTAATGCCCCGTGGAACAAGTGGATACGAAGCCCAGTAAAAACAACCCTAGATAACACCGTTTTTCGCGGTGCAAACTTTGTAATAAGTTTTGCTAAGCGATATTTGAAGACGATTGTTTCTGTAGCTTATTCTATGGTTAAGGCTGGTAAAGCTCTTAGCGGGCTTGTCGCTGCTTTAATAATTGCTGCGATAGCGAAGTGTGCACGAGGAATATTGAAATATTTCTCTTGGACAATGGATAAACTTCTAGGGGTATTGTCGAAAGTTTTAGGTGTAGATTTGAGTTGAGTTAAGAAGATTTTAGATGGTTGGGTGGATCCAAGTGTAAGGTTCTTAGATAATGCTGTTGCTTATAGTGAGGTAACTTTTAAGTCTGCTGTTAAAAAGCTTACAGATACTTTAGTTAAGCCCTTTAACAACGTTTGGGATAAGATAAAGGGTATTTTTGAGGAAGTTTGGTTTAACTTTGTGAATTTTTCAGTTGACAGTTATTTAGGCTTGGTTTATCTTTTATCTGAACTTGTAGCTGAAGGAAGAATACCCAAAAAAATAGTGAACCTCTTCATGAAAACAGTAAATAAAATACTGAACTTTATAATCGGTTTACAACCCTTAGAAATCCAGTTAAAATCCTGGATAAAAATATACAATGCCTGGCTAATATCAGGAATACTATCAGGTATAATCAAATGGCCATGGGCCGGGAGAGATAAAACAAAGACCAACATAATGGCTTACGGTTCTTTTACAAGTAGGGATCAGGAGAAGGTTTTCAAATATCTATACGAAGTTCTCGGAAGTTCTGATCTGGTTAAAAAGATGAACTTTGTAAGAACTGACGATATATACTTAGTTGTACGGGAAGGTTGGACAAGGGAAAGCTGGTATGACGCGTTGATAACCAGAAATCTGGTCGATAAAATCGATAAAATAGTTAGTAATAAGGATATCAGATGTAAGGATCTTGTTAAATTTGATAAAAACGGAAAAATTTCGATGATAATCATGGATTACAGAAAAACTGTAAGTAAGGGTAAAGTTACCAGTCATTATTATAGATTTTTGGCGAAATAAGGATGGTTCAAACAATTCACACATTTATAGATGGAGAACATGTCGTCTTTGCAGTCATTTGGGAGGGCTACCTAAATCAGTTCACGGACCCTGAAGAAAATCCTATTGAGAAATTTCAAGATGGAAAAAAGAAGTTCGAAGAAAATTTCACAAACAAACGATATGAGAAATCTATCTTGATAAGCGATTTCGTAGAATACAGAGTTGAAGCAAGGGACTACACGCTCACGGGCTTCAGAATATTAATAGGAGTAAACCCCAGAGAAAGACAATTTAAAGACAATTATGGAAAAGTGGCATCAATAGTAAAAGGAAGACAAGGAGATCGAGTAAAAAACGCATTATACAGATTTGATAAATGTAAATTAAACGAAAAATGGAAAGAACATCTAGGTAAAGTCAAGCATTTAGTGTTAGAACAAGCTAAAGTTTGGAATGAAATTAGAAAATTATATAGAGAATCCAAAGGAACAGACCCCTCGCTTTTCGAATTAATTTCACAAACAACTTTCGATGCGCATCCAACTATATTTGAAGGAAAGATTCGGGGAGTAATTATTTCAGCAGACCCACCTTTCCTCCGCGAACCACACTTGGGATTAGTTGCCACCAAATGGATACTAGAAGACACCGCAGAGAGACTAAGAAGCGAAGGACTAGATACAGAAGCATCAAAAATTGAAAACATCAAACTCGAATTAACAAAAATACTAAACGAAAACTACAAATTACTACATAACTCCTACACAAAGTTCATAGAGGAAAATGATTATTTAGGACGAGAAAAAAGATTTACAGGAGTTTCGAAGTGGCGTGAAAAAAGTGAAGCAATAAATTTTGTAGCTCTAGACGAAGCAAAATATAATTTACACGAATTTAAAGTCACAGCTAAAGAAAAAATTTATGGAACTATTTTAGAAGGATTGATAGCCAAAGATAATCTTAGGAAAGTTTGTTGGGAATACCTATCAATACCACCAGCAAAAAATGTTCTCAACGAAGGAGACGTTTGGGGACACGTAATGAGAGCTGCAACATTAGCCCTCATCGACGACGAAACATTTTCATGGCACTTCGACGAAAACAGAAAACTACCAAACGAAATAACCCAGAAAATAATTGAAGGCAAATCCAAGAAAATAAACTGGGAAAAATACACATGTACAAAGGGAAAAGTCAGCGGCACATTCAAAAGCTTACTCCAAAAGACGTTGAGTAAACCGGATTTGTCCAAGACAAGCGTACTTTGCATAGCTCTATTTGCATCAACGTGCTTCCTTGGAACGAGGATAGGAATGGAAGTATACGTTAAACTCCCAGAAAACTTCAAAGGAACTCTAAAAGCTGGAAAAGGGAAAATTAAAGTTTACGTAATCCTAGCATTAATAAGCTACGCTCTAATGAACATCGACGACTACCAAGACTTCTCAAACCTACTAACAAACAAAAACAATGACGGGAGCTTAAAGGACATGGTAAAAGTCTTACTACAAACATTTCTGGGAAGCATCCTAAACGGCATGCTCCTACAAATGCTAATAGAGGGAAACAACGTGATTCTTGCCGCTCAAGCCATCCCATACATCGCCAGAACCCTATTCGGCAACAACGCATGGATCTTTGAAAAAATCATATGGCCAACCATCGACACATCAATACAAATATTCGCCAACGGAGGTCCCACAACATACCTACTAGGAATAGCCATAGGAACCATTACAACACAAATACTGCAACAAATAATATAATAGGGGGCATGTTATGACGAAACTTCCCGAAAACGAAGAATGGATGTTCCACATGATACAAGAAATAAACCACTACTATATTATTGATACAATTTACATCATAATGATATATATTATCGAAGAAATGATGAAAAAAGGTTTAATAGACACCATAGAACCCAAAATAACCTTCACTTTACACCTTGATGAGAGAGACTGCAAAAGATCCCTTATAGGCATAGAATATCCAACAGATTACAACGAAGAACCCTACACCGAAGAAGAAAGAAATATTGCAGGTTGGAAATGTCCAAAAGAGTGCTGTTACAACACGATTATTTTCAATAAGAAGCCAGAAAGCAAATGCTGCAAAAAGGCGCTGGATAACTTTCAGAAAATGCGCAAAAAAATGCTAGAAGACAAAAAACACAGAGATAATATTGAAAAGATAGTTAAGGGACGCGTAATATCCACAATTTCATCCGAGCACATGTTCGACATACATGAAGAACTCAAGCAATACAGCGAAAGAATAAAAGTTGTAAAGCTAGAAGGAGAACAACTCTTCTTTTACAAAGTATCTTTATATGTTGTTGAAAAATGGTTAAGAAGCGAAGCAAACTGGATAGACTTCGTAAATTTTGACGCAGAAGCCCACGGTTCACCCCTCCCTTGGGAAGAAGAACTTTCAGAAAAGGAATTAGCCATCGCAAAAATATTTCATGAGTACGTCGAAGAAAATCTATACAACTACGCCAAGAAAAACAACTTAAAATGGTTCACCAACGTCTGGGATATCTTTGAAAAATATCTAAGAGAAGTAGAAGGCATAGAATTTGTAAAAGAAAAACACTACCCAACAAAAACGCAATAAAAACACTAAACAAAAAATACAAACACAAACTCGAATTCCACCCAATAGCAACCACCATATAAAACAACATCAAAAACTACAAAAACAAATTAGTGGAGCCGCCGGCGGGATTTGAACCCGCGACCAGCGGATCTCTCGACTTACAAGGCTCTATAGCCTCAAATTTACAAGTCCGCCGCTTTCGGCGCTTGTTTTCCTCTACCGGCTGAGCTACGGCGGCTTCCTTTTCAGTTTTCTCCATAGGTATTTTCTTTAATAAGTAAATATAAGTTTGTCGTTACCTTTGATCCCTTTCTAGGAATTTCCTATGGTTGTTAGGTGTTTAGGCCTTTTAATGGTTTTGTGTATTTAAAGTTAGTGTCAAAGCGTTGCCGTGCGATTTACAATGTTTTTAAGGAGTTATGGGAGTTTGTTGCTAGTGATAGGTTTTGTGTCTCTTTGCTGCTTTTGTTAGAGCTTCTATTACTGGTAGTTTTTGTCCTGCAAGTAGCGACAAAGCTGCTCCTCCGCCTGTGGATATGTGGTTGATTTTTGTGTTTAGGTTTAGTATGTTTGCTATGGCTCCTAGGTGTCCTCCTCCTATTACTTTGTAGGCTTTTGAGTTTGCTATTGAGTGTAGGATTTCTGTTGTTCCTATGGCGTATTGTCTTTCTTCGAATATTCCTGCTGGTCCGTTTGCTACTATGGTTGCTGCGTTTGATAGTATTTTTGAGTAGTGTATGATTGTGTTTATTCCTATGTCTTTTATTTGTCCTTTTACTGGTAGTTTGTCTATGGGCACTTCCATTCTTTCGTTGTTTATTTCTACTGCTACGTCTTTTGGCAGTTCTATTGCGTCTCTGTATTTTTCTAGTATGGTTTTTGCTTTGTTTTTTAGCTTTTCGAAATCCGGTAGAGGTTTTCTGTTTTCTTCTCCAATGTTGTATCCTGCTGCCTCTAGGAAAACGTTTGCGAGTAACCCTCCCAGTAGTATTTTGTCTGCTTTTCCTTTTTTGAGTGCTGTTAGCATTATTTCCATTTTGTCTGGTACTTTTGCTCCCCCTAGGAAGAATACGCAGGGTTTTTCTGGGTTTTGTAATACTTTTTTTAGTGCTTTTAGTTCTTTTTCCATAAGCCTTCCAGCAACGGTTGGTAGTACTTCTGCGAAGCCTACAAGTGATGGTTGGGATCTGTGTATGGCTGCGAAAGCGTCGTTTACGAATAGATCGAAGAAGTGTGCTAGTTTTCTGACAAGATGGGTTCTTGCAAGGACTTTTGGTGGAGCTTCGATGTTTTCTTCCGAATAGAATCTAACGTTTTCTAAGACTAATATTTTTCCTGGTGGCAGTTTTCTTATTTCTTTTCTGGCTGCTGGGCCAAATATGTCATCTATAAATTTTACTCGGTCACCCAGATATTTTTTTAGTATTCGTACATGAGGTTCAAGTGAGGTAAAATCTTTTTTCCCTGGTCTGCTTTGATGGGACATTAAAACTACTGCTGCATCTTCTAGGTCTTTGAGAGTGGTGAGTATGGCTTTTATTCTTGAATCGTCTAAAATCGTTAATGTTTCCGGGTCTATAGGAGAATTTATGTCAACCCTGAGAAGCACTTTTTTCCCCGATACCTCAACGTCGTCTAGTGTTAGAAATTCGAATTCATGCAATTCTTACCCCTCTTCATCGTTCATGTATTTATGTCGGATTTAAAGGGGCTCCGTAATAAAAACCATTTTACTTTAAATCGTGAAGTTGAATATAAAGGATTTTAGTTTGACGCAAGAACTAAGTTGACACTGTCTACAGCTTAAATATAAAGATCAAGAACCGATGTGTTTTGGTGCCGGGGCCGGGATTTTCGTGCCCAGACCAGCAAGTCTAGGCAATTCGAACCCGGGACCTCCGGATGTCACAGGAAGGGACTATAAATTTCTGTACCCTATGAGTTTCGCCCTTGGTAGTGTGTTTTTAGTCCGGCGCTCCAACCAGGCTGAGCTACCCCGGCACCTCTAGAAGATTCCGCAAACATTTCAATGTTAGTTATTATTTTGTTCCTTACTTAAGTTTGCTGCTATATTTTAGGTTTCTTATGGGACAGGGATAATATTATCTTTAATGTATATTTTTGCAATGTGAGACTTAAAATGGGAGTAATATGCGAAGCACGATGCATGGGATGCATTTCGTTTATTTTATAGAAAATTGTGTTGAATGATTTTATGAAGAGTATTTTCCTACAGATACGATGCGATGTAATACATTAAAATTTTGTATTTGGTCAATAACCTTGTTTTAAACCATTTATGTTTTTGACGTTGTTGATTATTAAATTGCTATGTTTGTTAACCTTTGAATTGCGGTTAAATAATGTAAAAAGTAAATTGGTAGAGTTAACTGATGGTTTGTGGTTTCAAAAAATATAGTTTAAGGAAAGTTGGTGGGGCCGGAGGGATTTGAACCCTCGACCAACGGGTTTCTTCAATTCACCGCTCCAGAAGTTCTTCATCCCACTTCGGTCAACAAACCCGTCGTATGGGCTTCTGGAGCCCGTCGCCCCTAAGGGGGCCTAGTTTCGTGCTAATCCCTCACCTGGCTAGGCTACGGCCCCTACATCCTATTTTTATTAGTATTTTCTCGTTTGATAAATTTTTCGGCTAATATTTAATATTATGATTATAGTTTATTAATGAGGGAAGGTTTTTCAGAGTGGCGAGGGCGGGTTATTAGTGAACAAGCTATCTACCATAATAACTCGTTTTAAACGAATTAATTGATTTTTAATTTGATAGTTACTTTAACATTTTATTTTATAATTTTCTTAGGATAATGTTTTTATATGGTTGGTGATTGTGATAGAAGTGGTGCGGCATCCCGTGAAAGTCAAGCCTCCGCACGTTCCCAGGAGTACTATCCTCCGCGAGGGGATGGGAAACTGGGAAGCTGCCTGCTTCGGCAGGCGGCCATAGTGCGGAGGGAAATACCCGTTCCCATTCCGAACACGGAAGGATGCCGCACCGTTAATTAGCTAGTTTTTCACATTCAATTCCTAATTTATTTATCTTATTGCTGGGGTGGAAATTGCTTTAATTTGATTTTGCACGTTGCTTTTGTTTGTTGAACTAGCAATCGAAGATGTATAGAGTAGTGGCGTTTGTTATTTAAATAACATGCTGTAATTCTTGTTTTCCGTTTTATAAGAAAATTTGTTGTTTTTAACTCTAACCGTAATGTTCTTATTTATTTTGATTGCTTTTGTGATAGTACATAGATCGATATGAGGTTGGTTGTTGTGCAGTTCCCGTGGCAGCAAGAAAGTTGGAATTGGATTATAAACTGGATTTGGTTGTTGTTACTTTTGGTATATATGTTCTATGGACAACGCTTGCAAGTAAGTATTTGGGTTAGGCAGATTAAGCGAGCATTACAAAAACTTGAATACATGGTTCGCAAGGGAAAGGAAATTACCATTAAAGCGTTTAGAGATGTTGGAAATTCAGATGCAAATATTGTTTCTAGAATAAATGATTTTTTAGAGTTCTTTATGATAGAGCCTGTTGATAGAGATCCGTCCGGCATTATGTATAAGTTGGAACACTTAGTTAATGTTAGAGATGAGAGGTTTGAACATATTGTAGCTGAGTTGGCGCCAAATGTAAGTAGGGATCAGGCTGCTAATTTGGAAAATGTGTTGGAGGCAATTATCGCTTTGAATTTCATTTATAGGATTGTTAGACATTTTCTTATATTAGGGGAAAAAACTAAAAGTTATATTTTAATTCTTCAACTTCAAATGCAGCTTCCAGAAATTATGAAATATGCGAACGCTTATTTTGATGCTTTGAAAGCTTTTGTTGACGGAAAGCCAATTGGTGACGGAGCAGGTGTTCTTTCCGTGACCAGATTGCTAAGAGAACACGGTGTGGTTGGTAAGGAACAATATGAAGAAATAGTAAAAGACACTGTAATTGCTCAAACAAAGATAGATGATAGAACTGTAATTGCGGTGCGTGCACGAGGACCAGGAGGTACAGTTGGTAAACCAGGAGAAGCCATTAGAAAACTTTTTGAAGAAAGAAAACTTAAAATCGATAGAATAATTATGATAGATGCTGGTATTAAATTGGAAGGTGAAAAAACTGGAGGAATAATGGAAGGCGTTGGCGCCGCTATCGGAGGGATTGGCATCGATAAATACAAGATTGAAGAAGTAGCAACAAAATATAAAGTACCACTAGATGCCATTATTATTAAGGAATCTATTGAAGAAGCTGTTTCCCCAATGAGAAGAGAGATTGCAGAAGCAACTAGAAAAGTTGTAGAAAGAATAAAGAGGATAATAAATGAAAGAACTAAACCAGGTGACGTTATTCTCGTTGCGGGTATTGGAAATACGATAGGCATAGGTTACTAAAGGGGATAATCTTGAAAAAATCGAAGATATTAATGAATTTGGTTATAACAGCAATAACATTCGTCGTATTTCTTGTTTTTTACTTGCTTTACTTAAAATACGGTTTCAAAAACTTCTGGTTAGTATACCTATTACTCATAGTTTTAATTGTTCTCTTCGCGTTGAGAACTCAACCTAGAGAGGAGATGTTAGAAGTGGAAAAATATCATACAGTAACTGTTATTAAGTGTGAAAATTGCGATTACAAAGAGGAAAGAAAATTTCAACGTGGAGACTATATTTTTAAGCAAGTAGGAACTTGTGGAAAATGCTCAGGTAATCTTTATATCGATGATATTTATGTTGTTCCCCCACGAAAGATGGGAGAAACAAAAGGGAGGTAGGAAAGATGGGAAAAATAGTATTTTTGGGTCATGCCGCATTTAAAATAGAGACTGAAGAGGTGAAAATTCTCATAGACCCTTTTCTAACAGAGAACCCTTTAGCTCCCATTAAAGCTTCCGATATAAAAGATTGTGATATTGTACTTGTAACTCATGACCATGGCGACCATGTAGGTGATGCCGTAGATATTTGTAAAAGAACTGGTGCCACTTTGGTTGCGATCTATGACCTTGCCGTATATCTTCAAGAACAAGGCGTAGAGAAAGTTGAAGGAATGAACATTGGTGGCACTACAGACATAAAAGGGGTAAAAATCACTATGGTTAAAGCGTTTCATAGCGCTACACGCGGGTCTCCCGTAGGATTTGTCATACATGTCCCGGGCGCATCCATCTACCATGCAGGTGATACTCAAGTTTTTGGGGATATGAAAATTATAGGAGAATTATATAAGCCAGACTATGCTTTGCTACCTATTTCAGGATATTATACAATGGGACCTGAAGAAGCAGCTTTGGCAACAGAGTTTTTAAAACCTAAGACCGTGATCCCCATGCACTATAACACGTTTCCTGTAATTAGGCAGGATCCCAATAGGTTTGCAGAACTTGTTAAACAAAGAACCCCCGAGGTAAGAGTTGTTATATTAAAGCCTGGCGAGGAAATAGAGTTTTAATAATCTAATTTCTTTTTTAAATGGTGTTTAACTTGAAACTGAAACTTGTAGCTGTTGGGGGAACTTTTGATCGTTTGCATCGTGGTCATAAAAAACTTATTTTGAAGGCTTTTGAAGTCGGTGATGAGGTTATTATTGGCCTAACAACGGACAATATGGTGAAAAATAAGTTTTTAGGAAAAGAAATATTAAGTTTCGATGAAAGACTGAAGGAACTTAAAGAATTTCTGGAGGATAAAGGGTTATTAAGTAGATGTAAAATACTCCCTCTTAATGATGTCTATGGTCCTACCACCATAGATGAAAGTATTGAGGGACTTGTTGTTAGTGAGGAAACCTTAGGAAGAGCTCTTGAAATTAACAGAATAAGAGTTTCAAAAGGCATGCATCCTTTAATCATTTTTGTTATACCGTTACTTCTCGCAGAAAATGGAAAACCAATTTCTTCCCATAGAATTAGAAGTGGTGAAATAAATAGGAATGGTAAAGTCCTAAGAAAAACTTCTCAAAGACAGATTTATAAACAAATCTCTACTTAGGATTACTTGGCCCACCGGTAATCCGTACGCGATGGGCTCTGCGCGTGAAGAGCGGTGCGTCACCGCTTACGATGTACGTGGAGCCAACCCAGGTACGGGACAGGTGGGCCAGAAGTTGAAGCGCCCTAAGGGCCTGGCAAAGAGAGCTCGGCCAAGAAGAGGCGTTTGCCTCTCTATGAAGCCGAGTGTTACTGCTCAGGCCACATGCGCTTCAACGCATCTTTTTTTTAAAGCTATAGTGTTAAGAGATGGTGTTACTGTTGATTAAAAAGGTTCCAAAGTTAAAAGATATGTTAAGAAGAGAGTTAGGTTTATCTACAGACGAGTTGAATAAACTGCCAGCAAAATATAAGGTCCTAGGCGATTTAGCCATTATTAAACTACCAGATGAATTCTCGCACCTAAAGAAGGAAATAGGCAGGATAATTTTGAAGAATGACCCTCGTGTTAAAAGTGTTTTAAATCTTGTCGAAGGTATTCAAGGGGTTTTTAGAGAACCAAAAGTTGAAGTAATTGCTGGTGACATGAATACGGAGACGATGATAATTGAGAATGAGTGCCAATTTAAATTGGACGCAAAAAGACTTATGTTCTGTCTTGGGAATCAGCATGAGCGGTTAAGAATGTCTAAAATTGTTTTTTCAGATGAGGTAGTCATTGATATGTTTGCTGGTATAGGTCAATTTTCTATTCCTATAGCTGTTCATTGTCGGCCAAGGAGAATATTTTCTATCGAATTAAACCCTTTGGCATATAAATACCTTTTAGAGAATGTTTTTTTGAATAACGTTGATCATATAGTTTATCCAATTCAAGGGGATTCTAAGGAAATTGTTCCGAAACTTTTGAGACATAAGGCTGATAGAATAGTCATGGGTTATGTGGAGAGAACTCAAGAATTTCTTGAAGCAGCAATGATGGGTGTTAAGGCTGAAGGTGGAATTATTCACTACCATAATATTTACAAGACAAATGACATATTTCAAAAACCAATTAGCGAAGTAAAATCTGCTGCTATAAAAAGTAGCCGTGAAGTCGAACGAATAACTCATAGACGTATTGTCAAAAGTTACGGACCTGGACTTGTTCACGTGGTGGTAGACGTAAAAATTAAATAAGGGAAAAAACGCTAGCTATCGATATATTTACATTTTAAACATCGATAAATTTGTCAGTCGATACTTTAAATTAGAAGAAATAAAAGTATTAAGTTGTATCTTCGTTTAGAGATTAGAGAGTTAATTATAGCTTTACTTGCATTCAGAGGCATAAATACCTACAAAAAGAGGACATCTCAATGAAAGAAGAAATAGTAGAAAGAATAGAAAGGACTCTTGAAAAAATAAGGGAAATAGCCAGCGAAGGCGTTCCCATACTGGTTGAAGGGAAAAAGGACGAAGAAGTCCTTCGGACTCTCGGGGTAGAAGGAAGAATAATTAAAGTATCTCAGCAAAGTTTAAACACGCTAATTGACCAATTATATGGCTGTAGAAGAGTTCTTATACTTACAGATTTTGACGAAAAAGGGGAAAAAATAGCAAAAACCCTTTCGTCTCTTCTTGAAATAGGGGGAACCATTCCTTTACATGAAATGAGAAACGAACTTAAACATGCCTTAGCAGGACAAGTATCCTGCATTGAAGGCATTAAGAAAACTCTTCTGAGACTGAATAGAAGAGACTTAACATTTGGAGGTGTCAAATTTGGTAGGAAAAAGTGAATATGACACGATGAAATATGTTATTAAGGCGAGAATAGAAATAGATGGCGTTGTTGAAAAATCTGATGTTGTAGGAGCAATATTTGGTCAAACTGAAGGATTATTAGGTGAAGAACTCGATTTAAGAGAATTGCAAAAGACAGGTAGAATAGGTAGAATAAGAGTTAATTTAGAAACTAGGGGAGGAAAGTCAACAGGAACGATAATAGTTCCATCTAGCCTTGATAGGATAGAAACTGCTATTTTAGCAGCTACACTTGAAACTGTTGATAGAGTGGGTCCGTGTACAGCCAGGGTTACTTTAGAGAAAATTGAAGATGTGCGTGAGGAGAAAAGAAAGAGAATTGTAGAAAGAGCTGTAGAAATTTTAAGGAAATGGGAGGAAGAAGTAGTTCCTGAAAGTCAGGAGATCACAGAGCAGGTTATGAGAGCTGTAAGAACCGGTGAGTTGATCAGATACGGTCCTGAGGGTTTGCCAGCTGGGCCAAATATTGATGATGCCGATACGATCATAGTTGTTGAAGGGAGAGCAGATGTCATTAATCTTCTTAAACATGGTTTTAGGAACGTTATAGCTGTTGAAGGAACTAACATTCCAAAGACGATAATTGAGCTAAGTCGTAAAAAGAATGTTATAGCTTTTGTTGATGGAGATAGAGGAGGAGAACTTATACTTAAGGAACTTCTACAAGTAGCTGATATCGATTATATTGCAAGGGCTCCTCCAGGAAGGGAAGTAGAGGAATTAACTAGGAAAGAAATAGTTAAGGCGTTAAGAAGTAAACTTCCGGTTGAACAATTTACAGTAGAAAGAAGAAAGGAAGAATTAAAGAAAATTCAACCTGTTAAGGTTAGAGTTGAAGAACAGAAAGCTGTTAGAGAAGAAGTGAAAGTAAAAGTTCCTGAACAAATATTAAGGGGAATAGATGAAGTACGTGGAAAAGGTGAAGCAATAATATATGGAAATGGTTTTAAGGTTATAAAGAGGACCTCAGTTGGTGAGCTAGCAGAGACACTACAAAAATTGGACAACGTAAGAGCTATAGTCTTTGACGGCGTTATTACTCAGAGACTTGTAGACGTTGCGGGTGAAAAGGGAGTCGAGTATATTATTGGTGCTGTTAGAAGAGGCGTAACCAAGTGCCCAGTCGATCTTTCCGTTCTCACTTTTGAGGAAGTAGGCTAATATTAGAGAAATTACGTAGTTTTTAAGAAAAAATCGAGCGTCCCCTTCCTACCTGTATTTTTTCTCTTAGTTATTTCTTTGTTCATTTCATTTATGAGTTTTAGTTCGGTTCCTTTTGGTACAACTCCAGATGCTGCTACTGTGTGACCATCAGCAAATCCTGAAAGTTTCTTGCAAGCTTCTATTAAAATCACATTTACCGGGACCGCCTCGTTCCTTTCAATTTTTTGTTTTAAGAGTTGAGGGACTCTAACAGACACTTTCACAAAGTTTCCTCTTAGCTCTCCATATCCTGGTATTTGTGGCTGCATATTCATAAATCCTACAAGATATTTGTCTTGCTTTATCCATTTTTGATAACTCAGATAGGAGCAAAAGGTACCTATTACCTTAACACCCATCCCTTTGAACTCATCTTCGGCGTGGAAATATTGAATGTGACCAATTTCTTTGAGTCCCTTAATTCTGAGCTTACTTAGAAGTCTCTTATTTACTTGCTTACGTTTGCTTTCTAATTCTTTGATTTTATCTAGCGTTTCTGGAGTTATTCCGTGAAGACATGCCCTTACAGCGATTTCAGGACCACCTTTATAGTATCCAACCGATCCCAGTATGGTTAGCTTTTTTGATAAATCTGTGTGGGAAAACGTGCCTCCATTAAGCCTTACTGAGTATAGTTCCTTTTCTCCTCTTTTTGAAACGACTACCTTCCCTTGTTTGATTGCATCACTGAGAGGAATTTTATTCAATCCAGATAAGTTACCTGGTATTTCAGCACTTCCAATTACGGCTAAATGAGCTAGTTTTGCATTAGATTGATCTAAACATTTTGCAAAAAGATACGTAGTAGTAGCTCCTGAGGCATCCCTTTCTCCACTAAAACCGTAGAGTTCAGGGTCCAAATTGTAAATAAGCGGATCCTTGGAGGGTACTGCATCGTGATGATCCAATATAATTGTTAAATTGCGGCTCTTATTTATCTTTGATAAAAACTCTGCATGAGCTGCTGCAATATCTACGTAGAAAAAAATTCTACCCCCTTTTGCATGTAAATCTTGAACAACTTGAGGATAAAGTTTTTCTAGGCAAATCATCCGTACTCCTAAGCCTATATTTTTTAAGCTTTCTTTGAGAATAGCTGCTGAAGTTATTCCGTCAGCATCATCATGATAAATAAGAAAGGCCTCTTGAGTGAGATTTTCTCTCAAAGATTCTATTGCTTTTTTAATATCTTCCATAAATCTGTCAAATTTTTCTTTATCATACGACATTTTATTCAAAGCCTCTATCTCATTTTTTCAAAAAATCAAAAAGTGATACCTGCCTTTCCCCTGTTTTTAATTGTTTTTCATCGTACCCAAAGCCCTCAAGTATTCTAAGCGCTGCTGGAATTATTTGCTTGTTTATATAATACTCTATATCTATATCATCATAGTCTGCCATGTTGTGTGGTACAGCTTTGTCCGCTAATTTGCCTTCGCCCTTAACTATGACGTATCCTATCTTATCTCCAACTTCTAGTGTTCCTCCAGCTTCTAAAAGTTTTTTAGCAGCCATGACATGCGCTGCTTCCACTTTGTATTCTTCAAGTTTTCTAGTTAATGTTTTCCATATAACTAGTTGTTCGTAAGGAACCTTTTTCTCTTTCAGTTGTTTAATCACGTCCCTTACATAGTTGGCTGCTTTCTCTGGAGATTTTTCTTTTAAGACTATTTCTATAACTTTTTCTTGAACTTCTCTAGCTATCTCACTCCAGTCTCCTCTAACGACTTCCAAGCCTACGGCATCTATTCTCCCATCTTTTAGAAGACCAGCATATCGCTTTTTAGCTTCAGTAAAGAAAACACGCTTATAGATCTTGTCTGGCTTGATATCTAAGCCTAATTCTTTTTCAACCATTCTTTCAAATTTTTCGATCTTATCTGGTTCATATTTTAAGAAAACGCTGTCGGTATCTCCGTATATTACTGTTAGTCCTAGTTTCTTGGCTATTTCGATGGTTTTCTTTATTGTTTCTCTTCCCCATGCTGTTGTTGCTTCTGCTACTGGTTTAATGTACCATCTGGCTCCGATCCATCCTGCATATCCATAGGTGGCATTTGCAATGACCTTTATGGCTCTCTGACGATTATCAAGCAATTTATATTCTAAGCTTCTTGGATCAAGCTGCTTCATTTTTTGTCTTATTTCTTCTCTTGCTTTTAGAAGTTTTGTAAGTGCGCGTTTGTATAACCCGGGCGGACTCTTTAGGAAACGATGATTAACTTCTGGTGCTACATAAACCTCTTCTGATGGGACATCTTCGTCAGGTGGAACATATGTATCAGGGGAAATATTGTATCTTATCATGAGATTTGGATAAAGCGCGCTGAAGTCGTAAACTATAACGTTTTCATGGATCCCCATTTTTGGTTTTAAAACTAAACCACCTTTGTATGGTATGTGTTTTCGTTCCACCCGATTAGGTGCTAACTCACCGTCTAGGTAAGCATGCCGCATTAGATGCCATTCAACTCTGAATCCTACTGCTGCAGCTAGCACCTGGTCTAAGGGTAGTCCCACGATAGATGATAGCTGCATAGCAAAGGGTAAGGCTTCTTCCGCTATTCCAAAAGTACTTTCTGCATCTTCCATGGCATATTTCAACAATTCTTTTCTTTTGTCTTCATGATCCCAGTACTCGGCGATTTTTAGCTTATTTATTATCGTTCTTTCTTCTGTTTTCATAACTCCTAAATATTCGGCAACGTTTTCCAGAGTTTTTACTTTCACTTCATATAGTTCCTCAGCATAGTCTAATAAATCCATATTTGCTCTACCAGCTATGGAAATATGCCCATAAACAGAGGTATGAGGTTCTCCTCTATTCCTTCCAATGTCTAGTTTCACGCCGAGTCGTGCTGCTCTCTCCATTAGGTAAGGCCAGTCAAAGCGATTAGAATTGTACCCTACAATTATATCGGGATCAAACACCTTGATAAAGTTCACAAATTCTGTTATTAAGTTGACATCTCCATGGTCTTCTGCCAAAAATTGTTTTTTAATGCCGCTACTTGTAACGACCGATATTATAATAATAGGGTCTCTATCAGGTATTGGTACGCCTTTGGGATTATAACATTCAATGTCAAAGGACATTATCCTTAGTTCGGGGAAAAACGTCTCCCCAGTGGGGACTGGAGGTTTTTTTGCAATGTATATCTTGTCTACTTGGTATTTTTTGTCATTAGGAATTTCTTCTACATCGACTAGATGCCATCCACAAGGTATTAACTGGTTGTCGATAAGATAACGAATAGAGTATCGGATGTCGGCCTCTAGATATGAATCTATATCGCGTATTTTTATCACGGCATCTCTATATCCTGGTACATCTTTTGGATTCTGACACATGAGACGTAAAGCGGCTAAAGGTTTTCCGAAAAATTTTCTCTCCACTTTCTCTATTTTTAGGATTGGTGATTTTGAAGTCGATAATTTTTTAATCTGCTGAATTAACGTATCAATATTAGCGTCTTTCCGCGGAATTGCGTAAAAGTACGGTCGAAAGATCTTATCTATTATTAATATACGGTTTCCTCTTTCATCTATTCCCCATAATTCGACTTGTGGTTTTCCCTTTCCAATAGTGTAAGCTATGTCTAAAAGCCAAAATTTAATTTTCATGGTTTATCCTCTTTACGATATCTCTAAATTTAAAATGATTAGTTACTTCCCTTAAAAATATCGCATATTAAAAGTGTAAGAAAGCTTAGTACATAAGCTGGTTTATAGTCGTTTTTCCATAAGAAAAGCATCCTCTCCATTTCTATAGTAATTTTTGATTTGACCAATAGCTCTAAATCCCATTTTCTTATAAAATGTCTGTGCAATCAGATTTGAGACCGCAACTTCTAGTCTTATCGTTTTTATATTTGTTTCCTTGAATTTCTTGATTAAAACCTCCATTAAACATTTTCCTACACCCTTTCCTCTATATTGCGAATCTACAGCAATGGAAACTACGTGTCCACGGTTATTTCTTACATCCCCTATTATGTACCCGACTATTTTCCCATCTATTTCGGCAACATAAAAATATTCTTTGTTAAACCAAAATAACGTTTGGAGAGTAAAAAAAGAGTAAGGAGTTTTAAAAGATTCTATCTCTATTTCGTAAATTCGTCGCAGATCCGTTCTTTGCACCAAACGTATAAATATATTTTTAGATATATCCTTTTTTGTGTTTTTGTCAAACTCCAAACTCCTCGACCTCAATTATTGCATATATTTGCATGCCTTTAAATAATGATGAATAAGTTGTTATCTTTAATTTATTGTACATAAAGGATATACGAGTGTGCTATCGATGAAAATTGTTCACAAAAATCTAAAAAGAGGTGAAATTACGCTTATTCCAGAGAATTTAGATGATTTATGGCATCTTTATAACGTTATTACTCCAGGCGACATCGTTTACGCAAAAACTCTTCGAAAAATAGAAAGAGGCGAAGAAGTGAAAAGAAGAAAAAAGGTTGAGAAAAAAATTGTTTATTTAGGTTTAAAGGTTGAAAGCGTAGATTTTCATGAGTTTACAAATAGATTGAGAATTAAGGGAATAATTATAGAGGCCCCCGATAATATAGGAGCACTGGGATCCTATCATACCATTAACGTTAATATTGGTACTCAAATAAAAATAATTAAGGAAGAATGGCCTACTTTTATATTAAAGAGGATTAAAGAAGCTGTAGAAAGTGCTAGAAGGCCAAAGGCTCTTATAGTAGCAATAGAAGAAGGCGAAGCAACGATAGCAGTAGTTGGTGACTATGATATTACAATAGTGGCTCAAATTATTCAAAGTATTCCAGGTAAGAGATTAAACTCGAAATACCACGATGAAGCAATTAAGAAATTTTTTAGTGACGTTTTTAAAGTTGTAGAAGAAAACATTAGAAAAGCGAATAATTTTTCGGTAATCGTGGTGGCTGGCCCTGGATTTGTAAAAGACCATTTTTCTGAATATCTGGTTTCAAAGATGTCTGAACTTTCAGGTAAGGTGGTTGTGGATAGTGCCAGTAGCGGTGGCGAAAACGCTGTATATGAAGTTCTTCGTAGGGGTGTTATCTCAAAAGCCGCCGAGAAGATGCGCGTTGAGGAGGAACTTGAACTTATAGAAGAATTCTTAAAAAGGCTAGGTCAAGAACGTGGTACCGTGACTTATGGAATGGAAAACGTAGAAAAAGCCGTAATTTTAGGAGCGGTAGATACCATATTAGTAACTGACAGAAAACTTAGGGAATCATCAAAAGAAGAAAGAAAAAAACTCGATGAAATGTTAAGGGAAACAGAGAAAAAAAGAGGAAAGGTAATGATTTTTGCAGCAAATACTCCAGCTGGTAAACAATTAGAAAATTTTGGTGGAATAGCAGCTTTACTCAGATACAGGCTCCCAGACAGTTAGGTGGTCAATTATATAAGATTAAAGAGGTGTATATGAAATTCTAACTCTATCAGCTGTTGGATATTCTTCAACTATACCAATTTCAGCATTAAATCTACGTTTTAATTCTTTTGATAATTCTTCAACGACGTACCAAGCCGTTTCAATTACCATATTCTTTTCGTCTATATGTAACAGTTTTTGAGGGACGCCATATCGCCTTATTAGAATGAGTTTTAATCGTTTAAGGTCATTTAACCCCTTATTTGGTAACTGAATTATTCCTTTGACAAGCAAACCTTCCTCTGTAATCTCTTCATAGGGTTTAGCTACTATTTTTGCTCTCCTTAAAAGCCTATTTTTAAGCTGAACGCTGTCTTTAAGACTTGATGGGCAATAGTGAACTGTTATTTTTAAGTTTCGTGCTGCCCATTTTAAAACATTAAGCGCGGTTTCTTCGCTTCCTTCAGCAGCTGCTAATGTACCGCTTTTGGGCTTAATGTTTCGTTTTCTAAGCTCTTGAGCATTTGTCTCACTAAACTCTAGTTCATTTAGATTAAGAAATGATGCTCCGATATCATCAAGATATTTTGCAAACACCTTGATTTCGTCAGCTTTTCCTGGTATTGCGGGAATTTCAGCTCCTACATCCATGTCCGTGTCTAATGCCCATTCTATCTTTTTCCAATCACTTTTGCTGGGATGAAAACGTATTTCGTCCAGCCCTGCCTCAGATAAATCACGTAAGAGTTTCTTAGTAACCGTTCTACCACTGGTGTATAAATGAAGATGAAAGTTTGGACCAAAAGTTTCCTTAAGTAATTTGATGTATCTAATTGTTCTTTTTGGTTTTATTAAAGGATCTCCTCCAGTTATTCCCGCTCCAAGCGCATTCATCAGCCTAGCTTCTTTAATTATGTCTCCATCCTTTCTTACTTCTAGTTCGTTAGCAAAAATCACATCTTTCCATCGCCTTTTCTCCGACAGTGGACAGTAAAAACACCTTCTAGGACATAAGCCTGTTACGAAAAGAACTAGTTTAGCTCCTTCCATACAGAGTTCGCAGCCTCGTGGAAGTTTTCCTACAACTAAGGATCTACCTGCAGTTTCTTTTATTTCGCGCATCCGCTATTTCACTCCTTTGTCCTCTAAAATTCTTCTTCTGACGATAGGATCTCTGTCAGCAACTTTTTTTAAGACTTCACCGAAAGTTTCGTGTGGTGACAGCTCTCTTTTTAAGTAAACCCCAGTCCTCCCTATTTTGTCTCTTCTCAACAGAACGTTTATTCTTTCTTCAATTATATCAACACTAACTCCTAGAATTTTTGCTACTTCAGATTCTCTGCCAATAATAGAACTTTCGATGTGTCCTTTTACTGTGGGTTCAATAAGTATTAAACGTTTGTCGACGCCTGGGACTCTAATGTTATTTCTGAGTTCATTTATGGTTACTAGGCCACCAAACTTATAGAATTCCCATTCCCTTTCCCTAAGCTTAACAAGTGGAAGTGTCACTACAGTTTTTTCATCTAAATATATATGAGCCTTTAGAGAGTGCCAGGGAGTGGCTTGAACTATTTGCCGAGAGTAAAAATCGAACCCAGCGCTATGCAACACCGATTCCACCTGAAAAGGAGATACTGTCTGAGGTATAACTATGTCTATGTCACTTTGAGGTGTAACATCCCCCCTTGCAATGCTACCATGGGCAATTGTCTGAATATTATATCTTGCCAGTAATTCCATTATTCTCAAGGCTTTTTCTCTAAGCTCTTTTAGAAGTTTCCATCTTTCCTCCGTGTAAATTACTTCTATCTTATCTCTCACTCTAATCGGCTTTCTTGCCATTTAACCTATAACCTCATATTTTTTATACTGAATTTTCAAATACCTCGCGTTCTAATTTATAAATTCACTTTATATTGGTTACCGATGGCTTTATATTGAAATTTTATCTTTCTCTAGTGAATTGTTTTTCATTTAATTTTGTCAGACATAAAATTTTTAGGTAAAAATTGGTTTGACGTGATGGGATGAACTATGAATTCGTTAATTATGACTTTATTGGTTTTCTGGCTTATGATTACACTTATTGGTCGATACTTAAACCTTGAGAAATATGGATTAGAGATTTCTCCGTTTGCAATTCTGTGGAAAACAAAGAAGTTTAATAATTTTATCAGGAAAATAGCAAAAAAATTCCCTTGGCTTTGGAAGAGGATATGGCTTATAGGCATACCTTTAGGAATTGCTTCCCTATTTTACGGATTTTATTTTTTATTTACTAACCTAATAAAATTTTTTGTGAACCCCTCAACAGCAGCGTCTGTTGTCCCAGTCTTGCCAGGTATTACCATCACAGGCAAAACATTGTATTATTTGTTTTTCGCTCTTGCTGTGTCGGTAACTGCTCATGAACTTGCCCACGGACTTGCAGCAGAAGCCGAAGAAATACCTGTGAGAAGCTCTGGCGCATTACTATTTATTTTAATACCGGGCGCATTTGTGGAATTGGATGAAGAAAGAATGAAGAAACAGGACGTCGTGAAAAGACTTAAAATTTTTAGCGCAGGATCAATGGCTAATCTAATTGTTGCAATGCTCTTTCTTATTTTGCTGATAAATTTTGAATTGCTGATTTTACCCCTATATGCGGCCCCTGCTGGTGTCTTAATTACCGATGTTGTAGAGGGAACCCCTGCTTCTGAAGTTTTCAAGCCTGGAGTTGTTATATTCGAAATAAATGGTACAATGGTTCATAATGTTGAAGAGTTTCATAATTATCTTGTAAATGTTAGTCCAAATCAAACTTTAGTGTTTAATACAAGTGAGGGAATTATCAGGTTAACAACAGCAAGACATCCTGTGAATTCTTCCAGGGGCTATATAGGTGTGTATACGTTTAACTATTATCCTTCTAAAAATATGTTTAGTAAAATGCTAGGAGTTATGGTTCCGTATTATCTTTTTGAGGTTGTAAATTGGACCTTTCTGCTTTCACTTAGCCTAGCAATTTTCAACATGCTACCCATACCCTTTTTTGATGGAGACAGAGTTGTCAGCGATTTGGTAAGGCACTGGGCGAAAAAACGTAATATCGATGAAAAGATGCCGAAGACCCTTAGAGTTGGATTTGCCGTCTTATCAATATCATTGTTGATTTTAAATTTTGTATTTACCTTTTTGAAGATTGGATTTAAAATTCCTTAGGTGGATGAATCTACGTGGGGAAATTTCAAACTCTATGTACTAAGTGTAAAAAAAGTCCAGCGATTTTCTTTAGGAAATATTCCGGTGAAAAATTGTGTAAAAAATGTTTTTTAGAATCCGTCGAAAACAGAGTAAAGGGAACTATTTCAAGATTTAAAATGTTTAGGGAAGAGGATCGAATTGCAGTTGGTGTCTCAGGTGGAAAAGATAGTGTTGCATTGCTTTACATTCTTAGTAAAATAGAGAGGGAATTTCCCAAGTCTGAACTAATTGCAATTACTATTGATGAGGGAATAAAAGGTTATAGAGAAGAAAGTTTAAGAATTGCTAGAAAAATTGCAAAGGATCTAGATGTTGAGCACGTCGTGTTTTCTTTTAAAGATCTTTTTGGCTATACTTTGGATTCTATATTTGAACGTTCTTTAAAGAAAGAAATAAGGCTTGCCCCATGTACCTATTGTGGAGTTTTAAGGAGGAAAGCATTGAATTTAGCTGCTAGAGAAGTTAATGCCAGTAAACTTGCAACTGCGCATAACTTAGATGATGAAGCTCAAACAATTCTCATTAATTTTTTAAGAGGAGATGTAGAGAGACTAGCTAGACTTGAGCCCATTCAATCAATCGTGCATCCAAAGTTCGTTCCCAGAGTAAAACCTTTAATGGAAGTCCCGGAAAATGAAGTTTCTCTTTACGTATATCTTAGAGAATTAGACTTTTTCTCTGCTCCGTGTCCTTATGCGAGATATGCTCTAAGAGGAGATATAAGAGACTTTTTAAACAAAATGGAAGAAAAGCGTCCCGGAACAAAATTTATTGTCTTAAACACACATCTTAAACTTCTACCATTTCTGAAACAAGCACTACGGGAAAAAGTTTCCCTGCAAGAATGTATCATTTGTGGGGAACCGACCCCACATAAGATATGTAAGGCGTGCGAGTTATTACAAAGGATTCAAAATTAAAGCATTTTTAAAACTTTTTTAGAAATATCCTCAACATGTCTTCGATCTGAAAGCGTAATACTGTATGTCTTTTTATTATTTGATATACGAACAATATATTCTGCGTTTTTTCTCTTTATTACAAATCTAACAACTTTAGATCCCATTATTAAACTTCTGGCATAGTTCATAAATTCCTCCACCGAAGAAAGTTTCAACAGTTACACCTCCAAAAACAATTCAAGATAAAACCATACCAACGCACATACTTAATAAAATTTCTTTATCAATTTTAAAACGAAAAGCTAATTAAACCAATAAAACATACTATTTCATGCGGCCGCGGGTAGGGCCGGGAAGTTACCGGTTTCCTGTAACCGCAAACCCGGTTTATGGCGGGGCCAGTAACCCGAGGGGCGATACCTAACCCCGATCGTAGGATCCGGTCTTACAGCAATGAAATCCCGTCCCGTGGGGCCGGCGGTGGCTGGGTCTCCCGCTTAGGCGGGAGTACTACGGCCTTTACCGGGGAAACCAGGCCAGGCCCGGGAGATGGAAAGTTTGTTGCCACCCGAAGGAGCAACCTAACCTCGGACGTTCGGCGCTCGCGGGGGCGCGGGGTAGAGACTGGAGACCGGAACACCGCGATCGGGAACGGTATCCACCCAAGGGAGCCGCGGCCGCGCTAAATAACTTTTATCCCATTCGAATTAAAAACCAAAATCTATTTCTTACACTAGATCCATATTATTTTGGCTGTATCTCAGAATAAACTATTCTAAGTAGTAACTTCCTTGGCTAAATAATTAATATAAGAATTTCTCGAAAACAATAAATAAGGAAAAATAATATCTATCTAAGGATGTGCCGGGGTATCCTAGAGGATAGTGGTTTCCGGGGATCCTGGTAGGGAGCGGTCCGTTACGGTTTCCGTCGCGGGCTCAAGCCTGCTATCCTTAAAGGGGCTGATAGCCCGTGGCCGTTGTGCCGCGTGGGTTCAAATCCCACCCCCGGCGCCATATCGTTTTTTGAGGTGAAAATTGTGTTTAAGGTTTATGATTTATTTTGTGGTGCTGGTGGTTTTTCACGTGGCTTTGTAGAAGAAGGATTTAAGATTATAGGGGCAATCGATAATTTTCCCCCCGTTGCTGAAACTTATAGATATAACTTCCCAGATGTAACCTTAGTTGCCGAGGATATCAAAGAGGTTCATCCTCTCGTTTTTTTGGAAATTGTAGGAGAAGAACCCGATGTTATTATAGGTTCCCCTCCATGCGAGCCTTTTACCGCTGCTAACATTAAAAGACTAGAAAATCCTTTAGATAGACTTTATAAAGATCCTATTGGAAGACTTACTTTGACTTTTATTCGTTTTGTTGGGGATTTACAGCCGAAGGTTTTTATCATGGAAAATGTGCCTCAGATTACCGAGGGTCTCTTAAAAGACGCTATAAGAAAAGAATTCGAACGTGTTGGGTATTCAAAGATATATTTTAATCTCTTAAGAGCTGAGAGGTACGGTAACCCTTCTAGACGTTCAAGAATGTTTATCTCTAACATAAAGCTCTCTCCGAGGCCCGTCAAAAAGAAGGTTACGGTTATTGAAGCTATCGGTGACTTACCAAGCCCTGAGGAGATACATGACATACCCAATCATGAATGGCATCCAATACCCAAACGGAAGAGGAGGAAAATTGTTTCTCTTGGATGGGGCGAATCTCTTGTCTTCTATAGAGGATCTAAAGGTAAAGTTTACACAAATTGGACCAGGTTGCATCCATACAGAGTTGCTCCAACTGTATTGGGCAATTCTCGGTTTATTCATCCATTTGAAGACCGTTTCCTGACCGTTAGAGAACATGCTCGCTTAATGAGCTTTCCAGATAACCATATATTCTTTGGAGGTAGATCTGTTCAATACGAAGAAGTTGGTGAAGCTGTTCCCGTTGTTTTAGCCCGTGTTATTGCTCAAGAAGTCAAAAAATTTTTAGTAGAAAATTAATTAAATAGTATTATTATCCAAACCGGAGGATGACCGTCATGGAGCAACTTTTCGTAGTTTTGCATAACGTACACAGTACCCAAAGAATTAAAGACATGGCTAAACTTGTAATCGGCTTTGGTTTAAAATCTCTTATAGTATCCAAAGCTGAGGGGGCTGCTGCCATCTCCGGCATCCCCGAAGCTCAGAAAATCATGTACAAGGAAAAAAGATCTTTGCTGTGTTTCCCAGACCTGCCCGATGTTATTGAATTGCTGAAACCAGAAGAGATTTGTGTTTTCGTTCCACAGCGATTTGCTAAGGAAACGTACAATCCAAGTAAAATTGCCGCACAATTAAAGGAAGGAAGAAAAATTTTGTTCGTATTCGGTGGTAGTGAACCAGGTCTATCAAAAAGGGAGATGGATCTCGGCAGGACAATGTCATTGGACGTGGTTGATGATATAGGACCCGTAGGAACTGCGGCTATTGTTCTTTATGAACTGATGAAATCTTTTAAATCAAATGAATAGAAAGATTTATTTTCTACATTATAAAGGTAAACTTGGGCCCGTGGTCTAGAGTACGGGTGTCTTATTACCCGTCCGGGTAACCCGGCTATGACGCCGCCCTCACACGGCGGAAGTCCCGGGTTCAAATCCCGGCGGGCCCACCAACGTTTTAAAATTTAAGGTATGGAATGTTAGTACCTATCTAACCTTAACAGTTGGTTCCTTTAGCATGTCTAGTTCTTTTAGCCATTTTTTAATTTCTTTTGCTTTAAATGCTTTCATTGGAATTTTTGGTAAATATTTTCCTATCTCTGCTATTAATCCTTGGGCTGTGGTGCCAGGTTTACATACAACAGCATGTTCTAAGAGTCCTAATCTTTCTATGTTTAAGATGTCCCTTAGATGTCCTGACCTTATTATTGCTTTTCTAATCATCTGTCTGGTGGCTCCACAGACTAATATCCTATCGACTTCTTGTTTTATCCATTTCTTGTACTTCTTTACTTGGCTTTCGCTTAACTCTGCTTCTATTGTTCCGAGGCTTTCATCTATGTCCCTTATTTTGACTTCCAGAGGTAGGTTATTCATGAAGGCGTATTTTTTTACTATTTGTCTCGTGGAAACTATGTGACCTTTTGCTAATTGTCTTCTTAAGACGTACAGAGGTATTAGGGCGTCCTTTGGATGGGGGTCGATAATGCCGATATCTACGTATACGCCATAGCCGTATTCTTCCACATCTACGAGTTTTCCTTTTATGATATCTCCTTTTTTGAGTTGGTTAATTAGAGTAGTTGTGTAAAATTCTTTTGCTAAGTAATTTTTTGCGGCTTCTGCATCTTCTCCATTTAAAACTACTTTTATCCAGTTTTTTTCAGCCCTTTCCAACTTTAATATTTTTACGTTAAGATCCTTTAATAACCTCAATATTATGTGTTTAAATGCTTTAATTGCAGCATTTTTGTTGGGTCCATAGGCCTTCTCCAGTAAGATTACTGATTGAATTGGCATTTTTTCACATCCAATGACTCTCGTTAGCTTGATGTACCGTTTATCTCTTTTTCTAATTCTTTGATTTTTTCCTCTAATACTTTTATTATCTCTGAGTTATCGAAGTGCTGGAGCATATTTCCACATTTTGGGCATTTAAAAGAGCTTTCCATGGCTTCCTCGAATGTTAGTCTAGTGTCCCCGTCGTTTGGGCAGTAAAAGAACATTTTACTTTTTTCGTATTCTAATCTTTCTTTTAATTTTTCCAAAACGAGTTTTTTTCTACTTTTTATAAGGTCGTAAATTCTTTCCTTATTTATTTTCCAGAAATATGTGAACCAGCCCGTGTTATCATCTCTTATTCGACGGTAAGTAGCTAAATTAAAATTATGAAGTTTATAAAGGATTTTTCTTACGTCATTTAGTTTTATTCCTGTTTCTTGGGAGATTTCTTCATCTGTGGCTTCCTTTCTCTTTGAAAGAGCGATAGCTACGCGTACCGCATCTTCTCCGACTAGTTCCTCGACTACGGACACAAATACATCGTTCTTTGTTTCTTTTGTTGGTTTTTGTTGTTTTTCATGCATTAATTGCACCACTTTATCATTTTTCATCGCTGTTGCTACTCCGCTCTCTCCGAGTTTCAAATTAAATTAGGAGAGTTCTTAGTATAAATCTTTACATTTACCATCTAGGATATAATAAGTATTAAAAGAGTAGAGAACTAAATTTTGGACTAAAGCGTAATTAATAATTGATGTTTCAACATGATATATGATATATGGAGGTTGTTTCAAATTTGAAAAATAAAGATTACGTCATATATGTTTTACGCTTAGGACATCGGACTGAGAGAGATAAAAGAATTACAACACATGTTGGTTTGGTTAGTAGAGCCTTTGGTGCAGATGGGATTTTTATTGCTGGAGAAAGAGATGAAAATGTAAAGAAGTCTTTGGAAAAAGTTGTGATGACATGGGGTGGCCCATTCCGTGTGGAAATAGGTGTTTCCGCAAAAAAGTTTATACGCGAGTGGAAGTTACGAGGTGGAGAAATCATACATCTAACGATGTATGGTATACCTCTTCCCGACGTAATAGAAGAAATAAGAAAATCTAAAAAAGATAAACTTGTCGTGGTTGGCGCAGAAAAAGTGCCTCCATGGGTTTTTGATGCAGCCGATTGGAATGTGTCAATTACAAACCAACCGCACAGCGAAGTAGCAGCCCTAGCTATCTTTCTTCACGAACTTTTTGAGGGAAGAGAGTTTGAATTTGAATTTGAAGATGCAAAAATTAAAGTCATACCATCTATTAGAGGGAAAAAGATTGTGAAAGTAGAAAAGATGCGGAATTAATGTATTATTTCTATTGTTCCTCCCGCATTTTCTATTATTCTTCTAAAATACTCAGACGATTGAGGTAACGCTTCAAATCTCACTTCAATTTTATTGTTAAAATATGTAATATGCTTTACGTTCCCTCTGTTATATATATGAGAGACTAAAAGGTTGGTATCGGGTTTTAGGGGAAAACAAGCCCTTATTTGGATGCATTTTGGCAGCAATTGTTCCGCCTTAATACATAGTTTGTCAAGATTATAACCGTAAAGAGCTGAGATAGGTACCGGGTTCGGGGTATATTCCTCTATTTTTGATAGAATTTCCTTTATTTCTTTTGAGGACAGTTTGTCTATTTTATTTAGGGCCGTAATAATTGATTTTTCTGCTGCACCAACTTCTTCTAGAACCTTATTGGCCGTGCTTATTTTTCTTATGATCTCTTGTATTGGTTCACTTGCATCAACAACTAATATAATTAAGTCAGCTAGTGTAATTTCTTCTAGCGTAGATTTAAAGGCTTCAATAACTAAATGTGGTAGATCTTCGATAAACCCTATTGTATCACTTAAAAGAACTTTTCTTCCATTAAATTGTGCAAATCTGGTATAGGTACCCAAAGTAGTAAATAATTTGTCATCTGCCGGGACGTTAGATTTAGTTAGTCTGTTTAGTAATGTAGATTTTCCAGCGTTGCTATATCCGGCCAGAGCTACAAGAGAAAATCCTAACTCTCTTCTGATTTTCCTTCTTTCTTCTCTTTCATATCTTATTTTTTCGAGTTCCCTTTCTATTTTAGCTATTCTTTTTCTAATCATTCGTTCATATTTAGCCGTTTGATAGTATCCTGGACCGTGAAAGCCTGGAAACTCTTCTCTTTTCGCGTATTTAACGTACATTTTTAGTTTTGGAAGGAGGTATCTTAATTGTGCTAATTCTATTTGAAGTTTTGCTTCTTTCGTCCCCGCTCTTTTTGTGAATATTTCAAGAATAAGCTGAATTCTATCAACAACTTCTATTTTAGTTAGGTTCTCTAGATTTATCGCCTGATTGGGTCTTAATTCTTTATTGAAGATTATTTTGTCTGGTTTTAAAGCTTCTACCATTTCCACAAGTTCCTTTACCTTTCCTTTCCCCAAATAGTAAGCTGGGTCTGGTATACGCCGTAGTTGTCGAAAAATTCCTACTATTTCGTAACCAGCTGCTTTTGCTAGTTCTATGAACTCTTTTGTTCTGTTATCATCAATAGACTTAACTACTTCGACTAACAGTGCCTTCATTAGATCACCGTTTACTTTTCTTCTTTTTGAGAACTATAGCGTCTCCTAAAGTTAATGAAATTTCTTTTGGAGGTGGAGGTGGAGTTTCAGGTACCTTTGATATTGGTACTATAAGTTTTATGTTTAGTGTTTTTTCTAGTTTTTTAATAATGTCAAATGATGGAATAATCTCCATAGTTTCAATTTTTTTTATTATTGATTCTCTTTCCTTGATTTCCCTAGCCAAGTCTTCTTGCTTCCAACCTAACTTTTCTCTTGCTTTTTTAACTTTTTCTCCAAAGTTTTCTACTAATTCGTACTCCTCCTCGAAAAATGTAAGTCTAGATCCACGTCTCGCCTCTTTTCTAATAGGTCTTTTGGGGGTTTTTATTGCTTTTTTTGTTAATTTTTTGCGTGGCGTTTGTGGTGTTGGAATTTCTGACCCAAATTTAGCACAAATCTGACATACAACCAATTTGGCGCCTTCAACAAATATATATCTAGGTGTCCCTTGAATTTTTCGTCCACAGATTTCACATCTCAAATTTGCGACGCCTCCAAAACCACGACAAGAATATATAGGGTCTTGAACTTCTTATAACTTCGACGGAGGGACTTTGTTGCCCAACTCAACTGAGTCTAAAAAAAGAGTATATGTTGACGATGAAGATATTTCCTATCTTCTTAGTTATACAAAGCATTTAGAAAGGAAATTAAGGACACTTGAGACCGAGAAACAACTACTGGACGCTGAGAGAGTGCGTCTGGAAAGAGAATTAAATGCTTTAAGAATGGAAATTGAGAGATTAAAATACCCACCCTTAATTGCCGCGACAGTTACTGAAATTTTATCAGACGGTAGAGTAATAGTTAAGAGTTCTACTGGTCCAAATTTTGTAGTTCATGTATCACCAATGGTTCCCCGTGAAAAGATTTACCCCGGAGTCAGAGTTGCCCTTAATCAGAGAACATTCGCTGTTGTTGAAATTCTTCCACCTGCCTACGATCCTTTTGTAAGAGGCATGGAAGTGGAAGAATCGCCGCCAGTGACCTATGATGACATCGGAGGATTACACGAGCAAATAAGGGAAGTAAGGGAGTGCGTAGAACTGCCCTTAACTCATCCCGAGCTTTTCGAGCAAGTCGGGATTGACCCTCCAAAAGGGGTACTTTTTTGCGGCCCTCCCGGAACCGGGAAAACCTTGGTTGCTAGAGCGGTTGCTCACGAGACTAAAGCCACCTTCATAAGGGTGATAGCATCAGAGCTTGTCCAAAAGTATATTGGGGAAGGAGCTAGACTAGTAAGAGAAATATTTCATTTAGCACGTAAAAAGGCGCCAAGCATAGTTTTTATAGATGAAATAGATGCAATTGGCTCAAAAAGATACGATGTTACAACTAGTGGTGATAGGGAGGTACAAAGGACATTAATGCAGCTTCTTAGCACCCTGGATGGCTTTGATGCGAGAGGTGACGTTAGGATTTTAGCTGCAACCAATAGGCTTGATATGTTGGACCCGGCTTTATTAAGACCCGGTAGATTTGACAGAATAATAGAATTCCCTCTTCCAAATAAACAAGGTCGATTTGAAATTTTTCAAATTCACACGAGACGGATGAACCTTGCCGATGACGTAGATTTAAGAGAGCTAGCAAGAATCACAGAAGGAGCTAGTGGAGCAGATATTAAGGCAATTTGTACCGAAGCTGGAGTGTTTGCAATAAGGGAAAGGAGAATTAAAGTAACCTTCTCCGATTTTCTAAAGGCAATTGACAAAGTTTTAAAAAGAAAGAATGAGAAAAAATCTGGAGTCAAGAACGAAATGTATGGTTAGGGGATAATTATGATTCCACGCAGAATGAGCCCAAAAATGATGAAAAAACTTATGAAACAAATGGGAATAAAAATACAAGAAATAACTGGAGTAAAAGAGGTAATAATAAGACTAAATGACAGTGAACTCATTATCAAAAATCCTCAGGTAACTTTGATGAAGGTTAGTGGACAAGACCTTTACCAAATTCTGGGACAAACAGAAAAAAGAGCTATAGATAAAGAGAAAGAATTAGAAATTCCTATGGAGGACATTCAGCTAGTTGCTGCACAAGCAGGAGTTACTATCGATGAAGCAAAAAAAGCTTTAGAGCAAACCGGCGGAGATTTAGCGCAAGCAATTCTATTGCTAAAATCTTCAAAAGATACAAGTAAATAGAAGTGGGTTAAATAGCCGCCTCGATTCGTTCCTCCGATTTCTTCTCTAATAGACTTTTAATTCGCTTAAGTCTAAAGAAGTCTTCCCTTTCCATTTCCTCTAAGTAAAACTCTATGTATCTTATTGTATTTTCTATTTTGGGGATAATTACATATTTTAAGGCGTTAACTCTTCTTTTGGTTTTCTTTATTTCCTCCGCAAGTCTTCTGACTGCTCCCTCTATCTCAGCTAATCTAAGAATTGTTCTTAGTGCTTTTCTAAATTTTTTAATCGTAGTATCGAGCTTAGACGATGTATCAACAAAACTGTAAAGCATAGTTTCTTGGTCCTGTTTTTCCTTAACTTTTAAAAGAGGGACTCTAACTCCCATTATATTTCTCATCTTTACCTCTAATTCTAGTGCTTGAGGAATATTATTTGCGATTTCCTCAAGCATTAAGGGACCCATAAGCATTTTTACTTCTGATAATTCCTTAAACGCCTCCCTTATACTTTCGTTAACTTCCTCTCTTATTTTATACATTTTCTCAAGTACATCTCGAAATTCCATAATTAATGCGTCTCTTTTTTCTTCAAGTAAATCTCTACCTTTCTCTGCAAGCACTTTACGTCTTCTAAGTATGAGGAGTTCCATTCTAGCTTAGGGTGCAAAATTTTCGCACCCTAAGTTTCTAGTTGGCGGAACTCCTCGTATGATCTCAGATGCCATTTCACCACCACCCCATCAACTTAAATTTCAGGTTAGTAAACGGTTCATTGCAGGAATATGCCTTGTTTTCAATTTGTTTTTATTAATTTTAAATTTACTGTCATAACTATGCTGTAATTTTACGAAAAGAGAAAAACTATTATGAAGAGAATAATCCCAACTATGCAGGCAATAAACCATTCTAATAGTATTTTGTCTATGTTCTCTTGTTGTTCCTTAATTTTTCCAGCAGTGCCTAAGGTTATGCCAAAGAGGTAAATAAATGTGAGAAACATTGCCGATGAGAGAGAATCAAACCCTTTAAATGCAATATATATGGCGCTTGAAATAAAAATTGCAAAGAATGCTATCGAAGTCGCATGCAACAATTTAGTGATCTTTACGGTAGGAAGACTCAAATCTTATCCCTCTTAAGGTTGTTCAGTGTTGTTAACATCATACAACTTTGTATAGATAAATGTGTCTAAAATTCGCGTAAGTTATCACATACTACATTGGAGTTTAAATTTTAAGATAAAATTAATAAAAATGGATAAAAATGAAAAGGATTCTCATTATTGGTTCCTTAGCTATTTTAATTATGTTTATTTGCATTAATTTGTTCTCTGCATCTGAAGTTCATGGACAGGAAATAATAACTGCTTATAGAGGGCAAACAATTATACTTTCCGCGGTCTTAGAAGACGATTTAGGAAATCCCGTTGCAAACGAAACAATATATTTCTACGACGAGACTAATGACATATATTTAGGAAGTGCCATAACGGATGAAAATGGAAATGCAGAAATATTGTGGTCAATACCCAAAAATTATACCTTAGGTCCAGTTACATTAAATGCAACATTCCAAGGAAACCTTGAGAAAAATTTAAAGCCTTCTTATCAGGCTTTTCAACTAGTGTTAAAGTCAAAAACCTATATTTTAGCGTTAGTTACTGATACAACACTAGATCCTAATGATTACATAGTGGCTCCAGGAGACGAGGTTATTGTCAATGTTACAGTTGTTGACGATAATGGACGGCCTGTTAAGGCAATTAATGTGTCATTACTCGAAAATGATAAGATAGTTGACCAAGAAAACGCTAATGAAAATGGAGAGGCAGTACTTAGGTACCAGCTTCCACTAGAAATATCTACAAACCAAATTGAATTGCTCGTGCAAGCTGGTCCCTACCAATATTATGAGAAAAGTGAGTATTCTATAACACTTTACATCCAAAAAGTAAAGACTAATATGACTATTTTAAAGGTAGAGCCCATAACAGTTTACAGAAACCAAAGTGTAACAATATTAGGCAAATTAGTTGATGAAGAAGAAAACCCTTTAATAAATGCAGCAATCTATATTAAAACCGAAGAAAGAAATATTTCATTAACTTGGACGAACATATCAGGATTTTTTGAAGCAACTTTTCACGTATCGAACTCCATAAAGCCAGGAAAATACGTGTATACTGTTTTATTTACCGGGTCACCAAGGTACGAAAGCGTTGAAAAAAACGTTACACTTATAGTTAAAAGTAATACAACTATTTGTTTTAATCTCGAGAACGTAACTGCAATTTACGGTCAAATCGCAAAAGTGAACGTGACTCTAATCGATGATCGTAAGCAACCTGTACCATTTAAGAGGTTAATAATTTTTGATGAACAAAATAATTTGTTGACTAGTACCCTTACGGATGAAAATGGTCATGCTACCATACAATGGTTTGTGTACCAGAAGAGAGGATGTAAAAACATTACAGTTATTTTTTCAGGTGATGAATTTTATAACCCAACTACGCTTAAAATTCCATTAATAGTTTTTGAACGCCCACTTCTCGTCGTCATAAAGGAAAACAATATCACATTAGTTACTAGAAACATGCAAATCTCCATATTGATCTATCTTAGCTCACCAGAAAACCAGTCACTCCAAAATCAATTTGTATACGTATATGATGTTGTAAATTGTGTATGCATAGGAAACGTCACTACGGACCGGTTTGGAAAAGCTAAATTTACATATACTGTGCCAAATGATACTGCTCTTGGACAATTAATAATAAAAGTGGTGTATTTGGGAAATCTAGAAGACTATTTTTTGCGTGTCGAAAAATACGTAATTTACACCGTTGTTGAAAAAATACCCACGAAGTTGATCTTAAGTGCACCTAGAGAGGTGAAAGTTGGCGAAACTATAACGGGTGAAATCAAGCTACAAACAATAGAAGGGGTGCCAATAAGCTATGAAAAGGTTACGATATACCTTAACAACTCGCTATTGTCAGTCCTAAAGACAGATAAGGATGGAAAAGCATTAGTAAAATTTGAAGCTCCATCCGGCGTTTCAATAATAATTGTTTCACTCAAATATAATGGTTCAGAGTTTTACATGGCATCTACATATTCCATGCAAATTAAAATAATAACACCTAGGTCTGTCATTTTCTTTTTAAAGGGTAAGGAAGCTTTTAAAGTTATTTGCACATTTTGTCTTTTAGGAATTTTCGTAGCGATACGCAAGTGGAAATCCTCTAGTGAAATTATAGTCGTTTAGTACTAAGAGATGAGAAAAGTGAAGAATTTAATCTTGTATATTGCAGCAAAGATTGAAAAACTCAGCTTTTTATTAAAAATTGAAAGAAAATTATTCGGAAAACCTGATGAAAAATTGTCAAAATATTTAAAGAAGCGTTTCGGTTTCTCTTTAGAAGCACTAATGACTACCGCCCTTATGTCTGGTTTGTTTTTCGGAGCTGTTTCTTTTTTATTTTTGATAAAAAGGAATCTTTTGCTAGCAACTGTACTTTCCACTCTTATATTTTGTGTCATATTTGTTTTGATCAAAAATTCCATTACTTCAACCTATAAGTATGAAAGAAATATTCTAGCTAGTTTGGCTCCCCTTGTATTTTACGAGTTTTCGCTAAATCTTGAAATAGGTTCGGTATTCGAAGCGCTGCAAAGTATCTCTAGCTCGAAATATCCAATAATCTCTCGGAATTTTAAAGAAATCTTATTTAAGATTTCTTTAGGCCAAAAACCGGAAAAACAGCTATTACATTACGCATTTACACAGCCTTCAAATGATTTTAAAATTGCCCTGCTAACTGTCCTAAACATCAACAAAAAAGCAATTGACATTGGGAAATATTTTCAAGAAGCAGAAAACGAGTACGAAAAGGTAAATAAAGAAATAGAAATAAGGATTTTATTGACTATAATTATTTCTACTTTTTTGCCACTCTTATTAACCATGATCTACGTGTTTTGGGATTATCCCTGGCTTATCTTTACCGTTCCATTAACCCAGCTGCTTTTCCACATATTTTCAAGCAAAGGTTATCGAACGTTTGTATTAGAAAGGATGATCACAGCAGGGAATGAGCTAAGTGAGCTAGAAGAATGCGCCGAATTTCTAGAAGTTTACGGTAAATTTCTTGGGCTTGGTTACTCTCCAGAGAGAGCTTTAACAAAAACCGTTGAAATCGTCTCGGAAAAAACAAGGAAAAAATTAAATATTATCATTAGGAGGATATATTCTGATCTAGTCCCACTAAGAATCGCATGGTCAGATTTCATAACGAATTTTAAGCATCCTTTTGCTACGATTTCATTAAAAATTGTTAATAAAATGATAGAGAAAAGTTCAAAAGATGCAGGGGAAAAGATTCTTAAGATTGCTGCAAAATTGAGAGAAAAAGCGATACTTGAAAGAAAGAGAGAAACTTTGATAAGTACCCAACAATTGAAGGCAAAGATTATTACCTTAGCTTCAGCCTTGCTACTAGGTTTTGTGGCATCATTAATTCCGATAGTAATATACTCTTCGGCATTTGTTTTCGGTAAGCTTTCGATTTCCTCCGTAAACAATTTATCAATTGCAACGCCCTTACTAATGGCGGCGGTTATTATGACATATACAAACTGTAAAGCAACTGTCGATAAGAATGTAAAGCTACAAGTGATGTTGGCAGTTTTAGCTTTTCTCCTTGCATACAGCGTAAATTCCTTCCTTCAACATTTGATATAACCTGCCATAACATTAAATTGTAACGGTAAAGATATGAGTGAAGATACAGTATTAGTAGGTTGAGGTGTTGTTAATTTGTATAAGTATATTGTGCAAGTTAAAGGCCTTGAGTTTCTTACGGATGAAGAAAAGATCGAGGTAAATGATCTTATTGCTAGACGAGCAGAAAAATACAACAAGCTACTTGATAAGATCAACTACCTAAAAATAAGTGTACAGGTTCTCCACCAAAAGAGTGAAGGCCCAACTTTATACTCTATTCAAACACAGTTATCAATACCAGGCAAAACCTTCGAAAGTTCCTCAAAAGCATGGGATGCAAGAACCGCACTTATGCACGCATTAGTTAGATTGGAAAGTTCAATTAGAAAGTTCAAAAGTAGAAGAGAGGAGAAAAGAAAATAAAATGCAATCCATAAAGGAAGAACTTTTAAAAGTAAAACATAAAATAAGAGAAGCAAGAAGATTAGAGAGACAAAAAGAATATAGAAAAGCTGCCAGAGAAGCTTTAGAAGCTGCAGAAATTCTTACAAATATAGCTAAGAGAGAAGACATCAATGAAAAATTAAAAGAGCAACTATGTGATAGGGCGGAAAAGGTATTAACTTGGGTAAGAATACTAAAAGATACTACAGTTCTTAAGACGTCTTTACGAGAAAAACAAGTAATGAAGACCGTAACCACATTTTGCGAACCAAAAATTAGAAGTGTGTATTTAATATATGAAGATGGAACCCCGATTTATTTTCACATTCTTGATAGCATGTCATCTGATCCATTGCTTGTTTCAGGAGCTCTAGCGGGAATTTCAACATTAATAAGAGAAATAACACAGACTAAAAATGGTTTGAAGAAAATAGACTACGGTGATGGAGAAATTGTGTTTGAAAAAGGAGAAAAAATCACAATGGCTGTGTTTACAACTTTATCAACTGAGGAAATGAGAAATAAAATAGCAAAAATCGTAAAGAAAATTGAAGCACGTTATAAAGATGTTTTGGAGAATTGGGATGGAGACTTATCGAAACTCGGAGATTTACAAAAAGATATTGAGGAACTTTTAGAGATCAAATAAAATAGTCTGTGCATTTTCTATATACTGTGCATAAGTGGAAGATTAAAGCAGGTAGGAAAGTTTTTAAGTCTTACAATTATCTAAAGTACACAAGAAAAGTATACTAAATTATCAAATTTTTTTGATAAAATGAGTCATGAAGGAGAGGATGCTCTGTGGGGAAAGCGTCAATAAATATAGAAGATCTTGTTGATTCATACTTATTTGAAAGGACTTGGCTTGTAAGAGAGAATGCAAACACGTTTAAAACGTTTAGCGGATTGTTTGGATTCGTTGCCCAAGAAATTCTCAAAGGATATGCCTTATTTTCGTCAAAGGGTTACCCGAAGGAACAAGTTGAAGCGCATTTAAGGGGGGATTTACATATCCACGATTTACCTTTTGCGCGTTTCATAGCTTATTGTGCTGGTTGGAGTTTGGAAAAACTTTTTAGAAAGGGATTAGTAACTCCGAATGTTCATGCATCTCCCGCGAAACATATGTCGTCGGCTGTAGATCATATAATAAATTTCATATGTACTTCCCAGCAAGAATGGGCAGGTGCACAAGCTTTTGGAGATTTTGACCTATACTTAGCTCCCTTTGCGCATATGGATAAATTGAGTCCCAAAGAAGTAGAACAAAATATTCAAAGGCTTGTTTTTAACTTTAATTTCCCGAGTCGTTTTGGTTCTCAAAGTCCCTTTGTAAATGTAACATTAAACTTTAGTGTAAATGGGAAGAAGCAAGAGAGACCTGCCATAATAGGTGGAAAAGAGCATGGTACGTTAGGGGATTATATAGAAGAGGCGATGATAACAACATACGGGCTAATTGACACATTAAAGGAAGGTGACAGCAGGCATAGACCGTTTACGTTTCCCATACCTACAATAGGGGTTGATAAGAACTTTGATTGGAATGAACGTAAATGGAATATTGGAGATATAGATTTAACCTATGAGATATTTGAGTTGACGGCTTTACGTGGCTCCTTCTACTTCTTAAATTATTTGAATGAGTATATTGATCCGAATAGTAGGTTTGCTATGTGTTGTCGTTTACTTCCGGATGTAGGTAGGCTGTGTAGGCATGCAGGTGGAATATGGACAGTTCCAGATGAAACTGGAAGCATAGGAGTAGTAACCATCAACCTGCCGAGACTAGGATATTTAGCAAAAGATGAAGACGACTTTTTCGTGAGACTTGATAAAACCCTTGAAATAGCAAGGCAACAACTGATGACTAAGAGAAGATTTCTCAACGAAATCTTGGAAAGCAGGTTTTTCGATCTTCCGATTACAAGAGAATATCTTGGAACATATGACAACCACTACAACACCATAGGAATAGTAGGCATGCACGAATGTCTCATGAACTTGGCAAACGTTCCAATTTACAGTCAGGATGGTATAAGATTGACAAAGAAAATATTGAGACATATATTGGACAAGCTTCACGAATTCGAGGAAGAAGACGGGGTTCTATACAATTTAGAGCAAACACCAGCAGAATCTACAAGTTATCGCTTAGCCATGTTGGACATCAAAGAGTTTGGTGCAAAAAATATTTGTGTTCAAGGAGAACCAGGAGCTTACTACTACACAAACAGCACTCATGTACCCTACAATGCGGAAATTCCACTACAGGAACGAATAAGGATAGAAGCGGAGTTCCACCCATATTTCACAGGGGGCTGTGTAACACATATATGGCTTTGGGAAAAGCCAGAGATAGAGGCTCTTAAAAATTTTGTTCGCCGTGTTCTTACAAATACAAAGATAGCTTATTTGACCATTACTCCAACTGTGACAACCTGTAGAAATTGTGGTGGACTATGGCATGGAATTGTCGAAAAATGTCCAACATGTGGGCATGTAAACTCTCTTGAAGTATGGAGTAGAATAGTAGGCTACTATAGGCCAGTTCGTCTCTGGAATGAAGGGAAAAGAGCAGAATTCTTCAGGAGAATACACTATACGTTAGATGGGGAAATTATAAAACCTATTTATCTCAAGCATTCTAAGGCGTAAAGCATGAAAACTACACAATTTTTACTTAAAATTTTTTCATATATCCCTCTAAGCCTTATAGATTGCAGAACTGATGCGTGCTCTCTTTACTTTCTGTCAAATTGTAATATGCGATGTATATATTGTCAAAATTATCCTCGGTTTACTCAAGAGATTCCTTTAACTAGAAAAAATTTTCTGAATCGAGTGAAAAACAATTGGGCTATTGGAATAGTAAAATTTACTGGTGGTGAACCTACGTTACAAGAAAAAGGATTATTAGAAGCTGCAAAGATTGTTCAAGAATGTGGTAAAAGGATTGCAATAGACACTAATGGTACAAGGCCTCAAGTAGTAAGGAAACTCCTAAAGTTTGATATAGCAGAAGTGGCGGTCGACTACAAAGCTCCACAAGAGAAATATCAGTATATAACTGGAATGAAAGCTCATGAAAGGGTGATGGAAACAATAAATATTTTGAAAGACCAATGTATGAGCTTCGAGATAAGAACAACGGTGGTAGAACCGATAATAACTGTAGAGGACCTACATAAGATTGCTGAAAGATTATCGAAAATAGACCCACCTCTTTGGGTAATTCAGTTCTTTAGACCCACGGAGAATACTCCAAAATGGTTAAAGCCACCTAAAAATGATGTAATTTACGATCTGGTCGGAAAGTTAAGCGAGATGTATAATTTAAAAATTAAAATAAGATCATAAGTAAGATGAAAAATAATTGCGACTTCACATTACTTTTGTATTAAAAGGGTTTCACCTTAATTTTATTTTAGGTGATGAAAGCCGATGGTCAAAAAGAGAAGAACTTATTAATAGTTTTCAAAATTTAATCGAGTAATGTAGAAAATATAGGTTAAATACCACAATATAAGGGACGTTTGGATAAAAAGGATTCTAGGAAAAATATTCATCATATGCATGTTAACCAAACATATTTATTTATGGTATTGCTAAGAACATTCTGCATGCATATACATAGTTAGATGGCGTCGGGATTATGTACACATTTATGAGGTGAATTCCCTTTGTCAGAACATAGTCGTAACCTTGCAAAGCAAATAGTTGAAGATCCTCACACAAAGATCGAGTATAAAACCGTGACAGAAGTAGCAGGACCTCTACTCTTTATAGAAAAGATTAGAGATGTAGCTTATGGGGAAGTAGTAGAGGTAGAGACTCCAGATGGTGAAAAACGTCGTGGAACTGTGTTAGAAGTTACAAAAAACTTTGCCGTAGTTCAGGTATTCGAGGGAACCCATGGATTGGATACGTCTAAAACTACTGTGAGATTCACCGGGACTACACTGAAACTGCCAGTCTCTACAGATTTGCTGGGCCGTGTGCTTGACGGATCAGGTCGACCGTTAGATCATCAGCCACCTCCAATACCAGAAGACTACTGGGATATCCACGGATCACCCATAAATCCCTATGCAAGAGAATATCCTCGAGAACCAATACAAACAGGTTTGTCGGTAATAGATGGCATGAACACACTAGTAAGGGGGCAAAAACTGCCATTATTTTCGGGCAGCGGATTGCCACACAATAGAATAGCAGCGCAAATAACAAGACAGGCAACAGTCCCTGGAAAAGAGGAAGAATTCGCTATAGTGTTTGCAGCTATGGGCATCACTCAAGAAGAAGCAACATATTTCTATCAGAACTTTAAGGAAACAGGGGCATTGGAACACACAGTATTGTTTTTGAATCTGGCAAACGACCCGGCTATAGAGAGGCTTATAACTCCACGAATTGCCCTAACGACAGCGGAATATTTAGCATATACTCAAGACTATCATATATTGGTTATATTGACAGATATCACAAATTATGCAGAGGCATTGCGAGAAATTTCAGCGGCAAGAGAAGAGGTGCCTGGGCGTCGTGGTTATCCGGGTTATCTTTATACTGACCTTGCTACAATATATGAAAGAGCAGGAAGAATTCATGGCCGAAAGGGAACAATTACTCAAATGCCAATCCTCACAATGCCGCACGACGACATCACGCATCCTGTAGTTGATCTTAGCGGTTATATAACAGAAGGGCAGCTTATTCTTGATAGAGCTCTCCATCGTAAGGGTATCTATCCGCCAATAGATCCTCGTCCCAGTCTTTCTAGACTAATGAAAGAAGGAATAGGCGAAGGTCTTACAAGATTTGACCATAGAGAAGTAAGCGACCAGCTTTATTATGCTTATAGTGAAGGCTGTGACTTACGTGAACTCGTCGAAGTAGTGGGTGAAGAAGCTTTGACCGAAAGAGATAGAAAGTTTCTACAATTTGCAGATGAATTTGAAAGACGATTTATAAACCAAGGCGAATTTGAAAATAGAACATTTGATGACACTCTGGACCTAGCATGGGACTTGCTATCTATGATAGAGCCAGCAGAAATGAAACGAATAGACCCAGAAACTATCGAGTGGGCCAGAAAAACAGGACGCTACAAGTACACAGGATAACTACTTTACCATAAATTTACTTTTACTTTGAATCATAAACAGATTATCACATTGAAATTAGTTTTAGTTACTAGCTTTTAAGCATAGTAAATGTAGGTATGTTACCAAAATACTAAAATATTCGATTTTCAAATGTAGGATTCTCATAACGGTCCAATTTGGGGTAAAGAGATATCTACGGGTATAATAAACAAATCATGAGAGAAGTTATGGATGTAACTAAGTTTACATCAAATACTACGAACTTTTTGGCATGATTTTTGATTAACATGGGATTGAACAAAAACAAGTTTTACTCACATAATTCCCTTATAATTCTTGCTAACAGTGTTCTTGGGAGAAGAACTGGCTTATTTGTTGCTTCTTTAATTATTCTAGCAATTTCTTTTCCGTAGCCTATGCAATCTAAAACTATCATATCTACGTTTTCTTTCCGAAATTCATTTGCTACATTCTTAACATTCTCGCTCATATATGGAGACAAAGTTTTGACTATAAGCTTTAGTTTACTTTTTTTCCATTTGTCCTCTACTTCTTTTATTTGGTCTGGTGAGGGTATGAGTATTCCTAGCTTTCCCTTTGGTAACAGTCCTAATACAACATTATAGAGGAGAGTTGAAGGCTTAATTAAGGGTTTTTTTGAATTTATTTCCGGGAATTCTCCTGTACAGAGAAGTACAATTATATCAACGTAGTTCTCAATTTTTCGGATGCACTCCCGTATTCTTTGAATTATTTTATTCCTGCCAACTTTTACTTGCGTACCATCACGTAAACGCGTCACTAAAACGTATTCTCCCTTTTTTGGTTCAAGTTTCTTTACATCTTCTAGGGTTAGCTCGTCTAGTGCGCCGCATTCTATTATTTCGATTTTTGACCCCAAAATATCCTTAATATCCGAAGTTACATCATTTCTCGGTGATTGTCCAATTGTGACCATACCAACTTTTATTTTCTCTATATGCGTAATTTCTATTCACCTTGTTAGATGGGTAGCTTAAATCGACCTAGGATGGAGGGTTGTTGTTTTAGATTTTTCTGAAGATTTTACTCATATCTCCGTATAGTTTTGTAAGTTTTTTGAATTCCTCTTCATCATAGAACTTACAGTTTCTACTAGTAAACTCCTTTGCTACTTCTACGCAAAATCTAGTTGCTTGTTCCAATCCTAAGACATAGTTTGCTCCCGTTCCGCACCCTGGAACGGGGACTCTTGCTGTAGTTGCAACACCTACGACTGGTGCGCTGGTCATTAGCCAAGGTTGCATTATGCTGTTGATATGATAGATATTGTCAATGTACGGAGTTATATCTTGCATGGTTATTGGAACGACGGAGACTATATCTCCTGTTACTCTCTCGTAAATATTAATTAGGTCGTCGCTTACTTTTAATATCCAGCCGTCTTTTACCGTTGGTGTTATTGCAAACCCATGTACCTTTATGACCCTATTACCCTTTGTAGCGTCGACCGATAAAATTGCATCCATTTTTGGATCAACTTCATGTTTTAGTATTTCCATAATGTCTACTGGAGAATCCATGAAAGGTACTGGCTTATGGGGTTTTGTAGGTGCACTTGGCGTGATGTGGGTAGTTATTATAACATCCCCCTCTAAAATATCCCCTCTTTTTTGAGACTCGCCAAGTTTTATCGCGCATGCAAGGGCTACTATAGCTCCATCAGCGTCAGAAACTATCCCAGTTATTTCCGGTCTAGCGCCCACTCCACCTAGTCTGCCAATTATGCCTAGGGTTGGTGCATCTCCATTTTTTTCTTTTCCATTCCTTCCAGGGATAATGATTTTCACGAAATCCGTCTTTCCCTTAGGCCCAGATAAAGGAATTATTTCAACGCTCTCGACTCCATGTTCAACTAATATTTCCTTTATTTTTCCACCCGATACTTTTGGGTCATCTAAAACATCAATAATTTGTAGGACATGATTCAAACACGACACTTTCTAACCTCCCAGCGAAACGCCCCATGAATGTTCTTTGATATATTTACCGACGGGCTTTGTGTTTTTGTCTAAAATATATTCCATCTATTCAGTTCTTATAACTTTCAAGAATTTTATCCCTAGCAGAAGAAACATAATTAGTCTTTTAACTCAATTTCATTACTCGTATAGTCCTCTTCGGATTATCATCCTTGTAGTAAAACTTTTTATTATCAATAGTTCCTTCCGTTCGCTGAAATACTTCAATACTGATGGGTCTACTCAGAGGTATTTTGGTGTTGTGGTTTAAATATTTTGATCTAAATTAGATAAATGGGTTAAACGTGTTAATGGAAAAGGATGCCCAATACTTTATGGAATATATTGCAAGTAGATTTGAAGAAATATTGAGGGTCTTGATTTTCATTGGAAACATTGCTGCAATCATAACCATCGTTATTGGCTGTATTATGTGGTTTTCTCGTTTTGACCCAAATGGGGGTAAACGATTGCTCCTTTATGGCGTCATTTTAGCAATAATAATTAAATTTCTGGCCACCTTAAAACTTCCATCAATAATTATGCCTTAACTGATGTGCATTAAAATTTAAACTCTATAAAGCGTAGTTAAGAAGGGTAATATTTATGGTTAGAGGAAATACAGGAGATACCGCTACCAGTATAAAGAAAAAGACATATTTTATGTTGGGTTTCATCTTAACGTTTCTCATTATATTACTTAACTTTTTTGTAACAAGAAACACAGTTACTTTATTCCTCAAACTTTTGAACTTGTGTTTTAATTTAAAATTAATTTCAGTTTTTGATTTTTGGTCTCTAATGATGATTATTATTATAATTCTCATGTTTTTAACAATTATTAGGGATTTAAAGGCATACAATATAGAGAAGTTGGAAGTTAGAGGTCCGTGTGCAATTATTAAGCGAAGAAAAAATAGAATAATCTTGACATGCAATGAAGTGGTAAACATACCCAGAGTTATTATTAGTAAGGAACAACGACGTGAAATGAACGCAAAACACTTCAAAGACACCCACGAGAAAATTTATCAGTACTCTCATTTAATGTCGCTAAACAAAAATCTTTCAGATAAAACTTGTATTGCTTATGAAATAGCTTCCAAAAATGGTGTTGTAAAACTCAGATTTTATGTTATTTGCGAAGGAAAAAACACATCAGAGACGGAAACGATTGTTGAAGGAAGTAAAGTATGTTCAGCTTTTCAATCTGTTTACAGGGAAGTTAAATTCAGAAATTTAAGCGATAAAGAGCTTGTAGAAGCTATTTGGAGTCCGGTTGGCGGAAAAATATACGAAATGAAAAAAGGAAAAGAGACTTTAGCAGTTATTAGCGAAGATGGGAAAATGTACTTAACTGTTTTAGAAGTTTCGGGCATACCTGAAATTAAGACATGGAGCAAGAAAACTCAGATAGATAGTTTAATTCAATACCTGATTGAAATGAAAAGTAAAATAACAATGGTATTCACATTAAGGCCAAGTAAGGGATTAAAACAGGTAATAGGGAAAAAATAGACGAACACAGATTAAGAGCTATCTATAGGGAACTTAAGGAGAAAAATAGAGAAAAAATTGATTTAAAAGCAAAGCACGATGCCATTAAAATTGAGGAAGAATACTTGGAAAAAATAAAGATGAGTAAAAAAACGGGAGAATGGAAGGTACAGGTATATGTTATAGTTCTAGGCGAAGAAAAAAAGAGAGTATTTATTGAAACACAAAAATTGAAAACAGCACTTCTTAATATTTATGGTGGCCAAACATCAACAGTGAAAGTAAGGGTTTTGAATGCTAACGAAGTACAGAAAAATATTGGGAGAATACTTTTTAAATTGCCGCTCAGAAGTGGTAAAATGACTCTAATATCGAGTTTTCGACTGGCAACGTATCTACATTTACCAGAGACACCCTTTCCAACATCTGCAACAAGTGTTGAAAGTGCTACTTTTGAAATTCCACCTAAATCTTTAGCCACAGGACCTTTGATCTTGGGAAAAGTCCTGTACTTAGACAAAGAAATCTTCGATACGGGAATAACTCCTAAAGATTTGACTATGCATATGGCTGTAATCGGACAAACCGGGTTTGGGAAAACAAGGTTCATACAAAAACTACTGTGCGAGTTATCTAAGTTGAGGCCGGACGTTGGATGGGTTGTGTTTGACTGGAAGGGTGAATATGCGGGATTAATAAAGATAATTGATCAACCAATACTTGTTCTAAGACCCTTAACGGATTATGCTCCACTTTATGTTAATTTATTTGATCCTATGGGCGCTGATCCTGAAGAACATGCGCATAAACTTTTTTCAATAATAAGAGAGATTTACTCATCTATGTTCGAAGCTCGTGAGGCGCAATTGTCATTGCAGATGGAAAGAACACTGAGAGAAGCATTAACTAAGGTTGTTATTGATCCGAAAAAGAGAAATTTCAGGGATCTTTATAGGGAATTAGATGCTCTCCAGGATAAATGGCAGAAAACCATACCCACGATATCCACAACAATAGAAGCTTTAAAGAATAGGTTAGATAAGCTAACAAAACCCCCTCTTGGAGACGTTTTCACAAATCCACCCAATGTCAATTTTGATAATCTATTGGATAAGAAGGTAATTATAGATTTAAGTAAGGTTAGACTCAAGGGAACAAGAGATGATGCAAGACTACTTATGAATGTTCTTGTTAAATACTTCTTTGATGCAGCGTTACGTAGAGGATTACAGGAAGATTTAAAACATTTAATAGTGGTTGAAGAAGCGCAATTCCTCGTACCGCAATTGTTAGTTAAGAAAACTACAATAGAAGGAACGCCTATAGAAGATATGATCATGCTTGAAAGAGCAACTGGCCAAGGATTAATATTCTCAGCAGTAAGGCCAATAATAAGTGAACATATTCTAGCGAATACTTTAGTAAAAATTGCATTTAGAACTCAAACAGATTCGCACATTGTAACCAAATATATGAATTTAAATGAAGATCAGGAGAGATATTTAAGAATTTTACCAAAAAGAGAAGCTATCATCTTACATCCTAATTTCCCATACCCGTATCGAATTAGAACCTTAGAATTTAGTGTGCCAAAAGTGTCAGCTAGCGAGATTAGGAAAAATAACGTAAAACATTTTTCAAAACTGTATGCAAAAGATCTCAGGCACTCAAAACAGAACAGTATTGAACAGAAACTTACAAGGCTACTCGATGAACTTTGCATACCTGATGATGATCCATTTATACTTTCCACAATTAACGAACAACACATAGCAATAATATACAAGGTACAAAGTAAATACGAGTTTTTAGGTAAAGTTCTGGAATTGGTAAGAGAGGCTAAGAAAAGGGGTGGTAAGGAAGTAATACTTTTAATGAACGAGAAAAATAAAGAAATAGCTGAGAGATACCTTAATGGCCACCATCTTCCAGTCAAGATTTTCAGTTCGAACGAATTGGAAAAACTAAAAGAGCACATTCAATCGCCTACACAAACACATGTGTTTTCAAAGCCTCAGGAATTAAAAGTTATTAATCAAACGTCAAAAAATCTAGATAAATCATTTTCTTCGGAGACAATTTTTTCCAAAGACTTAGAAAAAATTAGAATGTCCCCACTGAAGTTATTAATACTCTTAAGATTGGCTGAGTATGAAATAGCATCAGTTAATGAAATAGCAAAGGATGTAAGCCTTTTGGAAAATGTTGTGGAAGATATATGTCAGGAGTTAACAAGAACGGACATTTGGAAAAATCCGCTGGTGATAAAGGTTGGTCCACAAACATATAAAATTACAAAATATGGCCGCGAATTAATTAAAATTACAAATTTCGATATTAGCAAGGACGATATAAAGCAGTACCAAGAGTTGTAATTTCTTACCAATTTGTTTTGGGAAGCGGATATTTTTGCAGTAATTCCTTGTTAAGTTGATATCCGCTATATGGATCTCCTGTAATGATACCGGATTTTTTGAGTTCTCTTTTTATCTTTTGGAATTCATCGGGTTCTATAGGTCTTTTAAAATAGTTTTCGAAGAAGGGAGATATACATTCTTCGATGAGTTCTATTTCTGAAACTGGTTCGCCTTTGTTAAATAGATAGTCAATTATGATATTTTTTAGTTCTTCCTTAACTTTTTCCTCTTCTCTAATGATAGCTGCTATTTTACGCAAAAAATCTGAGATTTTTTTCCCTTCAGGTGTCAAACTATAGAGTAAAGGTTGCTTAAAGCTGTTTATAACTCCCTTTTCCTTAAGACTTTTAAGACGTTTAAAGACTGTTCTAGTTTTAAAAGGAGCTCTTTTAATTATCTCCGATGTAGAAATTTCACCTGCTTCTCTTATAATATCAAGAACTTTTCTTTCAGAGGGCGAAACATTGTCATACGAAGAAGAACTAACAAAGTAATAAACCCTATCTTTACTTCTCATTAGGAACCTTTTTATTCTACCAACAACTCTTGATATTTCATTTCTGGGTATAAAGGAAGCTATATCCTTAAAAGTTAGGGGTTCATTATTCAGGGCGATTAATAAGAATTCTTCATAGCATTTTCTAATTTTTGAAAGTTCTGGAGGCCATTCGAAGCCTTCAATTTCCGTTAAAATTTTCTCGCCAAGAGAAGAGAGACTGTATAACTGCCCTCTTTTTACAACGAGTTTAGCTCTGATTAAGGGAACTAAATAACACATTTCGATTGTACTTTTGCTGTGGTAGAAACCTTTGCTTTTTAGTTTATCCTGAATAGCTTCTAGGTTTAGGGCATTATACTCCTTTAAAATGAGTAAAATTGCTCGTCTTCTTGGGTTTTTCACGGAATTTAAGACTTCTCGAAGAGTCTCCCTGATGGGTATTAAGGTTAACAACTCTGTGCTCATTTTAGAGCACCGTGTATTTTTTAGGGGAAAGCATTTAATAAAATTTTTGTTTAACAAAATGAAAAATAAAAGAAATTCACTATTAATTAAAGTATTCCACATCGCTGTTGAATTTGTTAAAAAAGAGTTTATGTAGAGAATTAGGACTAATTACGAAGATAATATCAACAATTCTTGAGAAAATTTATATTATTTTAGCAGTTAACTAAAATGTCGGCAACATTTGTAGCGACCCATTAAATTATATGTAAGAACTCCTCTGTTTCTATAGGAACTTCACAATAAAATCGTATCATCAATAAAACTTTTGCAAAAGATTAAAGAAGCCATAAATATCAACATACAAAGGACAATAATGGTAATTTTGGCTGAACACCATTCCATGTAATGGATTTCCATTTAGCTCATCCTTCATTGAAAATATAAAAACATCCATTACATATGTACTTCCAAATATGGATAATAAAAAAGGTAAAATGACGACCTACATTTAACAGACAGAAACAGTGTAAAAGCAAGCTTATTCATATTTATAAAGCTAAAATATTTCCTTGAGCTTTTTCATTATCTATCTGAATCTATAATCTTTTATTTTTTCTAATTCATATTCTAACTTTATTTCATAGACTCCAGGCTGGGTTGAGATAATTAAAGGCGCACCCTTAGCAATCGCCTCGAAATTAAGCTCAAAGACTCCCCTTCCATTTTCCTTAATGGTCTCTATCCTATCAACATCATTAACACAGCAGCTTAAATTTTTCTTTGAGCTAAAGGACTTGAGTACCTTGAATTTTAGAAGCAAAAACTCCGCGTTTCCGCAGTTTATACAATATTTCAAATTGGTTTGAGAAGCCGTTGGGTACAATGTGCCACAATGTAAACACTTATAGAATAATTTCACACCATCTCCATTTACCTGTTGTTGAAACAATATTTTCACCTTTCATTAATTCATCGACTCAATTACGTGATTGTTTAAATATAAACCAAGGTAATACATACAAGCTACTGAGGATTTACCCACCTTAAAAGAAAGGTTACAATAATGTTAGTAGGGGTTCAAAAGTTGAGTTGGCTTTTAAAAATATTCGGAAGAAAAAGAAAGAAAAAGGTAACACTGGGTATATATGGAGCCCCAAACGTCGGAAAAACCACACTAGCAAACAGAATAGCAAGAGATTGTGGTGTTCAACCGCAGGGCGTAGTTTCAGAAATTCCCCACGAGACAAGAGTTGTAGAGAAAATAGAAAAGCTACATTTAAACATTAATGGCAAAATACTTCAGATAACTATGTTAGATATGCCTGGTTTAGCAACAAAAATAGACTATCGAGATTTCTTAAAATATGGTTTAACGGAAGAAGAAGCCATTCAAAGAGCCAAGGAAGCTACAAAAGGGGTTATTGAGGCTGTAAAATGGCTAAATAAGGTTGACGTAGCCATTGCCGTTGTAGACTCAACAAAAGTACCCTATGATCAGGTTAACATCATGCTAATTGGAACCCTAGAAGCAAAAGGTATACCAATAATTATTGCCGCAAACAAAATAGACCTAGCGGAAGCCAGACCGCATCTAGTAAAGGAAACTTTCCCAAATCATCGAGTAATCCCGATCTCAGCTTTAACAGGAAAAAACATCGAAAATCTTTACGAAGCCTTATCAAAGCTTATGTAAGGGGAGAACCATGGAAATAGACTTTATCTCCAGAAATGCTACGAAGCATCTTAAAACAAGAGATAAAATTCAAATGATATTGAAAATGATAAAAAGAGGCGTAATGATAATATTAGAAGAAGGATTATCGCCAGAAGAACAAATAGAGCTCTTAAAGGAAACTATGAAAGAAATAGACCCATTAAGATTCGTTGGAATAGATATCATCTCCTTTAATGGATCAATTATGCAAAAAAATATAGGGAAGTTTGCTTCACTTACAATAATAGCACCAGGAGGAAAAGTTGAAGTCATTAAAAAGTCACCAAATCAACTCTCTATACAACTTCTCTAAAGTTATAGTTTTGATTATATAATAAAAATAGAAAGAATTTATTGGTAATTTCTGCATTATACCTTATTGATTTTGTTCTTAGTTCTCGAAAAGGTTTTTTGATATGCCGATAGATCTACAAAACCATGCCCGCTAATGTTGAAGGCTATGACCTTTTCTTCATTGTTTTCTTGGCTTTTAGTGCTTCATCGATTGCACATGCGATGCTATATGCGCTTTCAGGTGCTGGCAAGAATCCTTCCGATTTGATAAAAAGTCTGGCTCTTTCAAAAACATGTCTTTCATCAATAGGATATGCGACAGCATCTATGATACCCTTGTGCCTTAAAAGACTAATTATAGGTGCGGCAGCGTGATAACGTAGTCCTTCGGCATAAACGGTAGGCATTTCCTTTTTATGTCCCAATGTGTACATCTTTAGCATAGGTGTTTTCTCTGCGTGGTCAGCAAAGTCATAACGATATTCTCCACCAACCAAACTTGGTGCAGCCTGAGTCTGAGCTGCTATAAATTTTATATCTTTGCTAATTTCGCCTCTCAATATCTCACCAATGAAAGGCAGTACAAAACCCCCAAAATTACTGCCTCCACCTAGACAGCTAATCATCACGTCAGGGTATTCATCGATAAGTTCAAATTGTTTCCTTGCTTCAAGGCCAATAATTGTTTGATGTAGGAGAACATGATTTAAAACACTTCCAAGACAATATACAGCGTTTTCATGTGTTAATGCAAACTCTAAACCTTCAGACACTGCAATACCTAAACTACCCGGATGGTCTGGATTTTTCTTAAGTATTTCTCTGCCAGTTTCGGTAATGTTACTAGGACTAGGGTACACCTCAGCGCCATAAAGTTTCATTAAGGTTCTTCTACCAGGTTTCCAATTGTAAGTAAAACGAACCCAAAATACCACCGATTTTAAATTCATTAGTGAAGCAGCATATGCTAATGCACTACCCCATTGTCCAGCACCCGTTTCAGTACATACAGTATCATATCCTTCATTAGCCGCATAAAAAACTTGGGCTAGAGCGGTGTTAACTTTATGACTACCCGTTGGAGAAAGATCCTCACGCTTATAGTAAAGTTTAATTTTGTTTTCTGGGGGTTTTAGCGCCTTTTCTAGCCTCTTAGCTCTATACAGAAGCCTGGGTCTACCAGCTTGAATGTACAAATCTATAATTTCATCGGGAATCTTTATCCAGCGTTGTTCGGAAAATTCCTGTTCCAAACATTTCTTTACCATCATTTTAGGCAAAAGCTCAACTCTACTAGGCCCCATTTCTGGGTCTTTTGGTCTGGGTAATGGCTCAGGGAGATCTGGTAAGATATTATACCACTTCCTAGGCAATTCGTCGGGATGTAAAACTATTTGAACATCTTCTCTTTCCATTTATATCTAACCTCCAGCCCCATTAAGTAATTAGTTAAATTACACCATATATTATTTTTATTAAAAAGTGAGAAAATTAACTGCTGAAGTTATCGTATTAGTAAAATGTTGCTTAGAAAACAAAAATAAGGTTTGGGTAGTAAAGAAAACCTAGCTTATTCGTCTTCTGGTACGAATTTCCAAAATTCTACTTCGTCCATGAAGTTTTTGCCAACTCTTTTGCGGTATTTGCCGGTTGCTTTCTCCATTAGAATACGTTGTTCGATCATGGCAACCATGCGTCGAGCTTCGATGACAGCATCTGGATTAACAGAGATACTCGTTGCACCCATACGCACTAGGAACTCTAGGTAGTCTGGATAAACTGATGGAGCTTGACCGCATATACTTGTAGTCACTCCGTATTTCTTACAAATCTTGATAACATATGCTAAGGCTCGTAAAACTGCTAGGTTTCTCTCATCGTAAAGTTCCTGTACAGCGGCATCGTTTCTATCTATTCCCAGTATAAGCATTGTTAGGTCGTTTGTTCCGAAGCTGACTCCTTGAATTCCGGCTTTACAGAATTCTTCTATGAGAAATACTGTGCTGGGTACCTCTACCATTATCCAGAGCTTGAAGTCTGGGTCTTTTTCCGGATCTAGCCCTTCTTCCTTAATGATTTTCTTTGCTTCCTCAAATTCTTCCAGCGTCCTCACGAAAGGTATCATAAGCCACACGTTTTTTAATCCGTATTCATCTCTTACTTTTTTAATGGCGCGAAGTTCAAGCCTGAATATTTCTGGTTCCTTTATGTATCTATAACAGCCTCTGTAGCCAATCATAGGATTTGGTCCGACATGTCCTGCTTCAAGCTCGTATTTTCTTCCGCCTTCAAGTTCTAAGAATTCATCTGGTTTAAAGTCTAATGCCCTATATACCACTGGCTTTGGATAGAAAGCTTGTGCCACTTGTCTGATTCCCTCGGCGAATTTATCGATCATTTCTTGTTCTCCGCCTTCTTCTATGAGCTTTCGTGGATGCTTTCCGATGGACAACATGAGATGTTCTGCTCTGAGTAAACCAACTCCGTCTGCTTGTGTTTCTTTTGCTACTTTTTCTGCTATCTCTGGGATGGAAATGTTCACGTAGATTTTTGTTGCTGTCACTGGCTGTGCTATCGCTACAGCTGCTGGTGCTGCTGCAGCTGCCTCGGCTTTTTCTACCTCCTCTTTTATAGCTCCCTTATATACTATGCCATGTGTTCCGTCCACGGTCACTACTCCGACGTCTTTAAGTACTTGAGTTCCATTTCCCGTCCCTACAATGCAAGGTACTCCTAGTTCTCGTGATACGATAGCTGCGTGACACGTGTATCCTCCTTCATCTGTTACTATTGCTGATGCCTTTTTCATTGCTGGAACCCAGTCTGGTGTAGTCATTCTCGTTACCAAGACTGCGCCTTCTTCCATGGCTTCAATTGCTTCTTTCGCATCAAGGAATACCAATGCTTTTCCTATACCTATTCCTGGCGATACAGGTAATCCTTTTACTAACACTTGTCTTTCCGTTGTCATAGCTTCTTGCGTTTCGGTCGATCTTTCGGGTACTTCTTTTAAAGACCATACTGTTTCTGGTCTTGCCTGTAAAATAAAGATTTTTCCGGTATGGCGGTCAATTGCCCATTCTATGTCCTGTGGGTGTTGGTAATGGTTTTCAATTTGAATTCCATATTTTGCTAACTCTATAATTTCCTCATCAGTTAATGCAGGTATTTTTCTTCTCTCGGGTGGTACTTCCGCATGTATTGTCTTTCCTGTTTTTGGATCCCTTATATATTCTATCTTTTTTTCTACGACATGTTTTTCCAAAATTTTTAGAGTCTTTTTATCTACTATGTATGTGTCTGGTGTCACTGCGCCTGATACAACGGATTCACCCAATCCCCAGTTGGCTTCTATCATTATTTTATCTCTGTCTCCTGTGGCTGGATGTAGGGTGAACATGACTCCCGCGGCCTTTGCATCCACCATTTGTTGTACAGCTACGCTAATTAGGACTTGTTCATGGCGAAATCCTTTAGATTCTCGGTAAGATATTGCCCTTGGAGTGAATAGGGAACTCCAGCACTTTTGTACTTTTTTTACTACTTCTTTCTCTCCTGATACGTTTAAATACGTCTCTTGTTGACCGGCAAATGATGCTCCTGGTAAGTCTTCTGCTGTTGCACTACTTCTTACCGCTACACTTACATTTTCTTGACCTGTTCTTTTACATAGATCTCTGTAAGCATTGATTATTGCTTTTTGGATATATTCTGGCATTGGTGTTTCTTCTATTAGTTTCCGTATTTTTTGTGATGCATTTTCCAGTTGTTCTAGGTCATCTATGTTCGTTTTGCGTAAAATATAGTAAATTTCATCTGCTATTCCTGTATCTTCCAAGAATTTTCTATAGGCTGCGGCTGTTACAGCAAAACCCGGTGGTACTGGTACCCTCGCCTTAGACATGAGTTCTCCTAGGTTTGCGTTTTTTCCTCCTACTATCTGGGTATCTTCTTTTGTTAGTTCCTCAAACCATAGAATTAATGCTTCTTCCTTGTTCTTCAATTACATGCCTCCATTGCATTGGTGATCTTGAGTTCTTAATTGTTGAATTTTTTTACCTATTTAAATTCTTCTCTTTGCTTTTGACATTGTTCAGTTCTCTCATTTATAATGTCGGATTAAAAGTTCGGAAAAAATGTTAACGTTGTTAATTTTGTCTTTATAACAATGTTAATAGAAAATGGTGAAAGTAAAGATTTAGAGTAATTTATCGCGAAGTATTTCAGCACGTTAAGTGTAGTGCTGCCACTACTTTATGTTTTTTGTATAATTGGTTGTAAATTTTACAAGCTTCTTTTGTCTTTTCCACTATTAATTTTATGTTCCTTTTTTCGATTTCTTCTTCAACTTGCTTGGGAACTTCCATAAAACCCGAATATCCGGTTCCTACTATAAGTATCTCTGGTTTATATTCAAGTACTTCCTTTATATCTTCTACATGCAACCTATGTCCTTCTTTTCTCCACCAATTTGCATGTATTTTGTCGGGATATATTATAAGATCTCTAGTATACTCTTTACCATCTATAACTATTCGCCCAAAACTGTAATGCTCTATCATTTTACCTTTCTCCTTATAGTGCGATTTTATCTCTTAATATCCAATTTTATTATTTATAGCAATTTTAATTTATTTTTATTGTATTGTTAGTATAAAAACAGAAAGTTAAATGCCTAGATCTGTCAGTTATTCGTATTTTAGGGAGACTATTACACAAAACTGTTATAAAAGTCCCCACAAATGTTTTTAAACCTCTTTCTCAAGTGTTTAAAGCACGTTGACCACAATGTTGTAGTACAATGAACTCTACGTCAATTAAATGATGTTTAAAAATCTATTATTATGGTCTAAATCCGTTAAGTATTGCGACCATAAGGCTTGATGTTGTTAAATCCGCTGTTGTACCGGGGTTAAGCTTGTTGCTTTTCTTTCTTAACATTCTATCAAACTCCCATAGAAGCTTTGTCCCCCTTTTAGTTGTTAGCCCTCCCAACTCCAATATTTGTTTTGCCTTTTTAGAAATTTTTTGGGCTGTATTTAAGTCTGTTTTTCTAGCAATCAATGTATCTGGAAACATAGACAAAATTTTTAGAAAAGTATGTACTATCGCTGTATTTACGTCACCTGTTTCTTTGTAAATTCTTTGCAAATACGGGTAACCAACTTCAAATGTTACGCTGTAATTTGTGATCCATTCTCCTGCTATTTTATCGTAGCTAGATGCCTTTTCAAAAATTTCATACAGCGATATTTTTTGCTCCGTGATTTGTTTTATGGAATTAGGATCCGTTACATCCAAATAATCAGTTTTCCCCAATCCTCCTGGTTTAGCGATCTTAATGGCTTCGTAAAGGTCTACAGCATCTATATGCGTTGTTGCGGTGGTAAATGGTCTAATATTCTCTCTAAGCCTCCTTATGTCTTTATATTTAATAAGTGTGTAGGTTGTAGCTGTGGCTAGTGGAATTATGAGTATAAGAATTCCTAGATTTGTATTTCCTCCCCTCTGCCATTTTGCTGTTTCAATTACTCCCTCTTTTATTAAATTACCTATTCTAACTTGAGGAAGATTTGCTTTAGTTAAAGCTACTTTTACTCCCATGAGAGCTGCCTTTCGTAAGTGAGGTAAAACTGCTACTGTTGAAGCTAAGAAATGTTCATATTTTGTGTCACTAAAGTCTGCTGTTCTATGTACGTTCCCTGGTTTTGGATAGGCACTAACTTCAAGAATCATTGCAAGTTGTGCTGATTGCACTGTTCTGTTAATGATGTTTTCGAAATTTTTTAACATTTTTGACACCGTTCATTTTTTGGCTTTTTCAATTACGTACTTCGCTATTGCTTCCGCGATATTTACCTTTGTTACAGTTTGTATCCCACGCCACCCTGGTTGACTATTTATTTCCACCACACAAAGACCATTTGGGCCTTCTAGTATATCTACCCCAGCTATTTCGCACCCAACAACTTTTGCGGCTTTTATAGCTATCTCTTCAGCTTCTTCCATTAGTTTTAAGGCTCTCGGTATCGCTCCTTGGGCCACATTTGTTTTCCAACTTCTTCCCTCTCTGTACATGGATGCTATTACCTCTTCATTTATTACAAAGGCTCTAATATCTCTTGTACCGTGCGGTATAAATTCTTGAATGTAAAGAACATTATGTGTGAATTGTAGGGCTCTAAATATTCTCGTTGCTATTTCAGGGTCAGAAACCCTTGTTATTCCAACACCTCTTGAACCAAATAAAGGCTTTATTACTACATCTCCTCCCAATTCATGAAATGCTTTTAATGCTTCTTCAGCGTTTTCCGTTACAACTGTTCTCGGTACTGGTATACCATGCTCTTCTAAAATGGTTAGGGCATAAAATTTGTCTATGCATTTTTCTATTGCTGACGGATGATTTATTACTGGAAACCCCAATCGTGTAAGTCTATGTAAGATGTCCATTCTAAATATGCATTCGTCTAGCGACCCTCTTCCTATGGGGCGAATAACTACTGCTCCTAGTTCCTTAAGTACATCAATATCTTCGTGAAGGACCGCCGGTTTGATTCCTACTTTCGCGACAAGTCTTGAAAACCTAAGGCATACCGGTTCTGCCCCCAGTTTTTCGAAGGCCTTTATGAGGTTCATCGAGCACCATGCTTCCGGGTTCCTAGTTAGTATTCCGATCTTTACCATGTTTTTGATGCCTCCCAAAGAATAGCATACTTCTACCGTTTATTTTGTTTCCTATTTTAACGGCACTTAACCCATGTAAAAAAGATTGGAGGTAGCTAAAAATGGAAACGTCAATGAAAATAAACTATGAATTATGCTCAAAACTACAAATAAAAAGAGGATTTTATAATTTTTGTAATTTTATCGATTGCTGTATAACTTCCGTGTTAACGTATCCAGCTACGAATGTCGACCCTGTTTTTACGTTGTTTACTATTATTTTTGCTGGTGCAAATAGATCTGGACTGATTTTATAGAAGTCGAATTCGGCGGCCTTAAATATGTCATAGAAGGGGCGTCCATAGTCTTTTGACGTACATGATGGAACTTTTGCTACGTATTCTTTTAATTTTTCATCATCGTCATATTCTACGATTAATTTAACAACTCCACCATAGAGGATCATGTCATTTGTTCTTCCCATAGCCTTTATAGATTTCGGATGTACGGGAGCTATTGGTGCATATCCGGAGGCATATAGAATTTTCTTGGGATCAAAACCAACCTCGGAGATTTTATGTATACCTGTCTCGACGACTCGGCCAGATATTTGAACTGAACCAGCTATACTGGAAGTCGGTGTTACAACAGCATAGACGTTTTCTATTGATACATTACATTCCTCTGCGATATATTTCAATGCTTCCTCTGTTGGTTTTTCGTCAGATTCTAAAACTATTACAGCTACGTCTGCTTTGTCCTCGTATTCAATTTCTTCGTAAAGCTTTTTCGGTTTTAATGATAATGCTCTAGCTGGTCCCGAACCCATTCCGAAGTACTTGCCAACTTTTACTCTCCAACCTGCGAATTGTGAGCCGAGTGTTGAAACAGCTGGATGATCCGTTGCAACAAATATGGTAGGGAGTTCTACATCACCAAAAGGCATCTGGGTCAATTGAGCCTCTCCTAGACCTCCCAGACAAACTTCGGTCACAAACTTCCCAGCAAGTAAGCCTCCCTTAACCTTAACTCCCGCATCTATAATTGTCGCTCCTGACGATGTCTTTTCGACTTTAATGTTTAACATTTCTCTATTTTCAATCATTTTTTCGATAATTTTTTTCGCTTCCACATTTACGCTTAGCTTAGACACATTAACCCCCTCATCCATCATTCTAAATATTTCTCATAAAATTGAAGATGCTTATTCTTCTCTATTGAAACATACAGCTTTCCTGCTCCATTTTCATTTAAATCCCCAGTAAAGAGATAGAATGGTCCCTTGATCTTCTCTCCCTTTACTTTAAATGATTTTTTGATTTCTTCAAAAGTAAAGCTTGGTAGTACAGATGGAACATGACCTAGAATTGCTATTTTGCCGCCTTTCATCATTGCTCCGCATCTTCCCGCGCAGTCTCCTTCAACTAATATGGTACCCTTTTTCATATGGATTCCGGAGAAAAGCCCAGCGTTGCCTTTTACTATTATTGTTCCTCCTCTCATCCAACATCCTACTTCATTCCCAGCGTTTCCATGAATTATTATGGTACCTTTTTTCATTCCTTTTGTATCACCACGATAAGGCGCTCCAACGTAATCCCCAGCATTGCCTTTGATTTCTATTTGTCCTCCTTTCATTCCCGCTCCAACCCAGGAATCAGCATCCCCCTCTACGATTATTTTGCCGCCTTCCATTTTCTCACCAAGATACATTCCAACGGATCCTTTGATCAAAATTTGCCCGTCTGTCATTTTATAGCCTATTCTTCGGACTTTCCTTACATCGCCCTCAATAATTATTTTTGTATCTGCTGGCGTTTCCCCTGGTGACCCGATAACTTCAAATAGGTCCCCAAGGGTTGTTTTTCTGTTCCCCTCCCACGTCTCTAACTTCTTTATTTCTTCAATGGATTTTCCTGCAAAGTTATCTGGAGTTATGGTCTCAGCAATTATTGGTACTTTAAATGTTACTTTTGGTTTTAGGGTTATTTCTCCCATGTTTTTCACCTCTAAAGGTTAGTCTTTACCGCTATTGGTTTTGAAGAAGCTAACTCATTTTCCCCTATAATGTAGTTTTCAAGCGATACTGTGTAGTATTCCTTGAATTTCTCTGAAACTTCTCTTAGGATCTCTTTTTCTAGGTCTTCAGGTATTGTCGGTTTTACCCAGAAGGTCTCTCCTATGACGGACTTGACAATCTCTCCGTCTTTAACTATTATTTCTCCTCCCTTTATTGTATATGCTGCTCTCTTAAGTGCCCTTCTAACCTTCTTATATTCTTTTGATGGATCTATTTCCATGGGGTTTATGTTGTATATTGCTATGTCCGCATCAGCCCCTACGCCTAGATGTCCTTTATTTGCTAGGTTTAGAGCCTTTGCCGTTGCTGCTCTCGTTATTATAGCAATTTCATAGAATGTATATTCTCTATCTATGCTGGGCAACGTACTTCGTTTTCTGGCTCTCTTATTAATTTTATTCAATACTTTTTCTCGCGCATTTTTACTCATCAACCATGTTATTACTCTTGGATACTCTGTGAAGGGCCCTGCGTTTGGATGATCTGTTGTCAGAAATACTCTCCAGGGATCTTTTATCAGAAGAGCTAATTCTAGGCCTATTGTCCATTGCACTGCATTTACGAAATTTTTACGCTTGAATTTATATGGAACGATTCCTGCGCTTCCTTCTGCTTCTACATCGGCGTTTTTCCACTTGTTTCCAGTTAGGTTTTGTAGTATGAATTGGAATGGTCCGTCACCTGTCATGGTTGTGGCGTCTCCAAAAACTACCTGTCCTAGATCTATTGTAACGTGGTCGTGATTGTTTACGTACTTTGCTATTTCTGGTGCTCCGGATCTCAGTGTGATCCAAGTATCTCCACCATATCCACAGAATTGTACGTGTGTTACGTGTATATTCGGTTTTCCGTCTGCTAAATCCTTTACAGTGTCCATGGTCTCGATAGTTGTACGATAATTTCCAGGTTTCCCCAGATTGTTTGTATGAAGATGTATTGTGTGAGGCAGGTTGAGTATTTTGTTTATTTTACATAAACCTCTAATTATTTCTCGTGGAGTTATATTAAAGGGTGGCACTTGATCATCTAGGCTTTCTACGTTCTTACCCCATCCCCAAAGCTCTACTCCACCTGGATTGACGATCTTTATAGCATATCCCTTTAATGCTTTTAGAATCCACGCTACAAAGGCTGCACATTTATCGATCTCCCCTTGGCTCAGGTAGTCTAAGACAATCCAATTGTTATCGAGCACGAGGTAGCAAGATTTGTCTATTAATGGTATATCATTCAACTCCTCGTGGGTATGTCTCGTTTTTAGCGGGGGTGATGCCGCTTCTATTACAGTTGTATATCCAAGTCTTGCATATCGATAACCTATTGTATATGTTGATGGAACTGTATGACCAACTTCAGCTCTTGTTATCGCAGTTCTTGGCTTCACATCTTTATAATGGTCTTCTGGTCTTAGTATTCGTCCTGAATTAACTTTTGACCCTGCAATGTGAGAATGTATGTCTACTCCTCCGGGCATTACCAGCATGTTCGTTGCATCTATAACCTTAGCGTCTGAACTAACTGATTCTACTATTTTCCCATCTTTCACTGCTATATCCATTTTTTCTCCGTTTATCTTGTTTATCGGGTCGTAAACATAACCATTTTTTATTAGTAACTCCAAATTACTTCACCCTCTCCTTTAACTTTTTAAGAATCATTTTTAGAACTTCTTCATCCGACAGTATCCCTGGTGGTGGCTCAACAAGCTTCTTAAGTCTTAATGGAACTGCATCCATTCGATATGCCGACCCCTCTGCCTCTATTCCCACGATGGCTGTCGGTATAACCACTTTTGATATCATGGTTGTCAAAGTTTCATGGGGGTCAAGCGTTATTACTGGGATCTTTGCAAGGTTTCTTATGGCTTCTGCGGGGAAACCTGAAACAGGATCTGATGCCACTATTAATGCGGCATCACAGTCACCTCGTGTAAGTACATCGACAAAAGTCGTGTCTCCAGGGTTATAGAATGGATATCCTCTACTGAAGTCGACGGCGAATGGGAATCCTGTCGCCCACGCCATAACCTCATTAGCGCCAGTGACATTAAAGTGGCCTCTCATGGGCACCATTACGAACTTTGTATAATTATTTAATTCTCGAACAAGATTTACTGCTGCTTCTATGTTCCTTGCCTTACCTGCTGACATTGTTAATCCTAATCCGAAAAACAGTGCTCCAAATCTACATGAGATCAACATGTCTGCTATTTCTTCTATCTTTTCTGCAGATATCCCTGCTATTTCTTCTTGTTCTAATTCTCCGTTTTTAACTGCCCATCTAAGAGCTGTTAATAGTTCGAAATCTGAGTTTGGTTTAATTTGGATAAATATATCTGCTGCTTTGGCTGTATGCGTTTTTCTTACATCAACTACAATTACTTTTCTTTCTTTTCTACCTTTCACGAATCTTCCTTTGCTTGCTGCGGAGTATCTAGCCATGTGTCTTGGATGGGCATGTGCTGGATTGCAACCCCAATATATTATGAGATCTGCCCTGTTTTTCACCTGCCCTAGGGTGCATGTGGATATTCCTGCGTCCTGTTCTCCTATTATGGTGGGTCCGTGGCATACAGATGCTGTGTTATCCATTACCCCTCCTACTAGTTCTGCGATTTCTATACCTACGTTTATTGCCTCTGTTGACGTACAGCTCCAGCCGTAGAGAGCCGGGTATTTCGCATTTGCAAGTATTTCAACTGCTTCATTTATAGCCTCTTCTAAAGACGCTTCTCTTCCGTCAATTCTCGGTTTGTATATTCTCTCTTCGTTATACTTTGTGAATTTTGCCACACTTATTGCGCAGCCTTTTCTCACTTTTACTACTCGGTTGTCGTCTACATCTACTTCTATATCGTCACATAAACTTCCACAGAATGGACATACAACATTACTTATTGTCTTCAAGGCTCTCTCCCCACAACCATTTTTATGAGTTTTTCAGGGTCTAAAATTTCTTTGTCCGTAGCCGGTTCTATTGTTGCCTCTATTCCCTTAAGCGAGGGCATACCTGTGCTTTCCGTGACCGAGGGCATTAAAATACTGGCCCATGGACCGTAGGGTATAAAGGCTATACCTTTATGTGGCGCCTGCGTGGACTCAGTAGCTTTAACTACGACCTCTCCATACTTTGTTTTCACCTTGACATTCTGACCTGGACTTACTCCGAGCGATTTTAGATCTTCCGGATCAAGTTCGCATACAGCTACTTTTTCCATATATTCTTTGGAGAATTTTCCCAGTTCTTTAGATACTCCTTGATCTAAACTTCTACCTGTTATTAAAATTACTTTAATCATGTTTAGCCCTCTCTTTTCATTAATGAGGTGTCAGAGATAGTAGTTCTTCATTCAGAGTTATGTTGATAACATACACATTTAACTTTTGAGGTTAAGTTTAGGTGAGGAGTATTTCTAATGTATCAATGTATTGTTTTGTTTGCATTAAAAAATCTTGGACTTAAAGCTATTGGGCTCTAAACCGTAAAAAAGAGTTGATAAAAGAAAGAGGGTAATTACTAGCGTTCTTACAAATCAGTATTGCAAGGGCAAATAGTTTAAATTATATTTGTTAAATATTGCATGAGAGAAAGGTAATATGGGGGATAGTAATGGAAGGGCAAATAGTAAAAATAGGAATTGTAAAATGCGGTAACATTGGTACGGCGCCCCTTATTGAATTCTTATTTGACGAGAGAGCCGATAGAGAAGATTTAGATGTTCGTGTAGTTGGTAGCGGTGCTAAAATGGGTCCAGCACAAGCAGAAGAAGTTGCAAAAAAGATTTTAGATTTCAATCCCGACCTTGTCATAATAATTAGCCCGAATGCCGCTTTACCTGGGCCCAGCAAAGCAAGAGAAATATTGGCTCAATCTAACATCCCCACCATAGTTATCAGCGATCAGCCTGGGAAGAAAGCTGTAAAGGATATCGAAGGAAAGAATATGGGTTACTTTATTATTCCCGCGGATGCTATGATTGGTGCAAGGCGAGAGTTTCTTGATCCAATAGAAATGGCTATATTTAACGCTGATCTGATTAAGGTTCTCTCAGTGACTGGAGTTTTTTCAATAGTTTACAGAGAAATAGCTAAAGTGATCGACCAGATAAAGAAAGGAGAGAAACCAGAGCTTCCAAGAATAATTATCGATAAAGAAACGGCGGTGAAGGTTGCAGGTTTTCAGAATCCCTATGCATTAGCGAAAGCCATGGCTGCTTATGAAATAGCTCGTAATGCTGCTAGTCTCACCGTGGAGGGATGCTTCGTAATAAAAGAGATGGAAAGATATGTTCCGATTGTAGCGGCTGCACATGAAATGATCCGAATAGCTGCAGCACTCGCCGACGAAGCCAGAGAAATAGAAAAGTATGGAGATTATCTATTGAGAATGCCTCACCACAAAACTGGAGAAGTTCTAACTAAGAGAAAACTCATTGAAAAACCAAAAAGGCAAGAATAGTTGGAGATGAAACACGATGGAGGTTGTAAAAAAGATTCCTGTCGATAAAAGAGAACATCTGATGACTTCCCTAATTGATATATTGTTGCGGTCCAACAACGCCGCTAAGCTTTCAAGTAGCACAGCTAACTTGATTCTCCATTACTGGCAACATGATGAACTTACATCGGATGAGGGTTTCCAAAAACTGCTTGAAGCAGCGTACATAATTGAACCTGAACAAACTACAGAATTATTAAACAACGCTGGCCTAAATGACGTAGCTGAGGAATTAAAGAAACAGGTTTGAAGCTTAGAGAGGGTGATGGATATGGTAAAATTTGGAATAGAATTTGTGCCTATGGATCTATATTGGAGGACTACTTTTTATACTATTCAAGCCGAAAAAGCAGGTTTTGACCATGTATGGATAACTGACCATTTTAACAACAGAAATGTCTATGTAACTTTAACGTGCATCGCTTTGCACACGAATAGAATAAAAATGGGGCCCGGAGTCACAAATCCGTATTTAGTGAACCCTGTCATGACTGCACAATCCGTTGCATCAATATCCGAAATAGCTCCAAACAGGGTCACTCTTGGTATCGGTGCTGGAGATAAAACTACACTAAGTCTTTTGGGGGTAGAAATTAAAAGCCCTCTTAGAGCAATCAGAGAAAGTGTAGAAATAATTAGATCGCTAATAACTACTGGTAAAGCAAAATATTCTGGTAAAATTTTCAGTGTTCAGAAAGCAAAATTCAATTTTAAGCCGAAGGGAGATATCCCTATATATATAGGTGCTCAGGGACCAAAAATGTTGGAACTAGCAGCTAAAATCGGAGATGGTATTTTAATTAATGCTTCACATCCCAAGGATATTGGAGATGCCTACCGATATATCAAGAGTGGTGCCGAAAAAGCAAATAGGAAGTTAGATGAAATTGATGTCGCTGCATATACATCCTTCTCCATACATGAGAAAGAAAAGAAGGCTATCAAAGCTGCTACACCAGTAGTCGCATTTATAGTTTCTGGCAGTCCAGAGCCTGTGTTAGAAAAACATGGAATCAGCGTAGAAGATGCTATGGCTATTAAAAAAGCTTTAGAAGCAGGAAACTGGGGCGAAGCCTTTTCAAAAGTAACACCAGAAATGATAGATGCTTTTTCCATAAGTGGAACTCCGGAAACTTGCATTGAACGTATAAATGAACTAATTAAGCTAGGAGTCACACAGTTCGTGGTTGGGTCTCCTATTGGACCAAATGTTAGAGAAGCCATAGATTTAATAAGCAAGGAAATAATACCGCATTTCAAGGAATAATTTAACTTAACTAATTTTATTTTTCCTTGTTCTTGTACCATTAAGGTATTTGAATTAAGTAATTAGTTAGTGCTTAAATTAGCTAGGTAGTGTGTAGTTTTTAATAAATTCTTCAACTTGATCTGCTCTTGGCAGGGAGGTTCTCACTCCAAGCTTTGTAGTTGTTATAGCTGCAACTGCCAACGCGTATTTTATAGCTTCGCGTAGAGATTTTCCTTCTAAACGTGCTTTAATGTAACCAGCAACAAAGGCATCTCCCGCACCCGTTGTGTCAACGGCTTTGACGTTGAATGAGGGAATTTCAAAGGATTCATTTATTGTATAAACCTTTACTCCTTTACTACCCCTCGTAATAATTACTTCTTTTGGTCCCAGATTCAGTAAGCTTTTCGGCAAATCAAGGGTTGACATTGATTTTTTCAGTAGATTCCAATTTGCTTCGTTTAAAATTAAAGTAGTTACATTATTAATTATAGATTCCAGCTTTTTAATCCCCATTTTTGCGTAAGGTGTTATCGGTCTATATACTATCCATTTTCCGCTGCTTTTTGCATAGGAAGCTATCGTGGAAGCTACCTCTACAAAAACTTCACCGATATAAACAATTTTACATTCATCTATCAACGACCAATTTATTTCTGATGGAGAGGATAAAGACAGTGCTGGATTATCTCTTAAAAGAACAATTATCCTTTTTTCGCCATTATTTCCTACAAGTACTATTGACTGTGGAGTTTGGAGTTCTTCATCGATTACAATAGATGATATATCCACATTTTCGTTTAACATTGTCTCAACAATTTTTCTTCCACCATAATCTCCACCAATCTTTCCAGAAAATGCGGTTGGAACCTCCAATCTGCTAAGCGCCATGGCTACATTTGCAGCCGAGCCCCCCACATCACTTATGAAGCCACGTACAGTTATGGTTTGGTCATGGCCGACTGGAATTTCGTTAAGTGGTATTATGAAATCAAGAGCTGCTGACCCAAATACGGCTGCTTTTATCTTTTTTCTTGAGTCTTTTAATCTCTTTATGGTCTCAGTTAGGTATAGTTTATTTAAGATGTTATGAAAGACTTCATGGCTTATATTAAAGTCAAAACATAACTTAGCAATGCTTTTGGCATAAAAATAAAATAATTCTTCAACTATTTCTTTTACATCTTTAGGAGATAGTCTGTCTATGGGTGTTAGGAGAAGTTTGAGATATTTACCTAGAAAAGTAAGCGTGTAATATTTTACCCAAACTTCTTTGCCGTCAACTTTTATCTTCTCTGTTCCTTGCTCTAGTATCCCTGCACGAACAAATTTTTTCAACACGTTTATTATTGATTTATTAGAATGAGGAATTTTCTCTACAAGCTCTTTCTGATAATTCTTTTTATTAACATCCATATTAAGCAGAATATCTAATGAAACCTTAGATTTAAATACCGACAGTAAAATTTCATACTGTTCCTTTGTCTCCTTTGGCAGGGGTAAGATCCAAGGCCATAGTTCTTCCATAAGAATCACTCCTTACAAACATTTAAGTCCTTAGCGAATATATTAATATCGTATAAATTGAGAAAAAAGGAAAAACAAAATGTTGTTTTTTAATCCGTTAAATATAATTTCTGTCAATTATAAATGGACGATCTCCGAAACATAGTTTTTTCATCAGTTTTTTGGCTAAACAATAACTTCGATAACGTTTTTTAGGGCACTTATTTATCAAAAAATATTTATTATGAAATTACATATCATTGTAAGATACTACAATGATATGTAATAAATTACATAAAATGGTGATAATATGATATCCTCAAAGGAAATTGCTTTAACAGCATCCTTTGCAGCACTCTATGTCATCATTTCGTTTTTACCAGGCATACCCGTTATAGGCCTACCAACATTAAGTATACAACTCGAAGCGTCCATCGCGTCTGTTTTTGGAATCGTTCTTGGCCCATATCTTGGTGCTTTAGCCGCTTTTCTAGGCACTGTTATAGCTTGGCTTTTGCCACCGGGCTCGGGTAGCCCCTTTGGATTACCGTTTCTGCTTAATCCAGCTATTAACGCATTTGTTGTTGGCCTTGTTTATACAGGTAAGTGGAAAAGAGGATTTGCCGTTTTTGCAGCAATTATTACAGCTTTTATATTTCTCCCGCCAAGTCAACCACTTACAAAGTACTATTACGTTGCAGTGCTAGCAAACTGGGACAAAGCAGTTGCTTTACTAATGATTTTTCCGGTAGTCTACCTCATAAAAAAGGACAATCTGTCCCCTACGTTAACATTTGTCCTATACTTTCTCTTAGGCTTTATTGGGAATCAAGCTGATGGCGCGCTTGGAAACGCCATATTTGCCACGCCTATCGTTTATAACGGAATCTGGCAATTAACAACAGATACTGTAAGGTATTTGTTCATTGTTAGCCCCTTCTACTATCCAATAGCACGTCTAATTGCAGCAATCATTGTGGCAATCATAGCCATGCCCTTGGTTGAAGCGTTAAAAAACATTGGTTGGCATTTCCCTAAGGATACCTCTAAAATATAGAACTGTGTCACCATACGTCCAAAAATTAAAATTCATTTTTTGTTAACCTGGTAGATACTGATTTTAGCAGGAGATCAAACATCCATAAACTTAAAAATTAATGAAAAAGTTACTAAGCACAAATATTAAATGCGTTTTAAAATCTTCATTCTATACACATTAGAGGTGCGCTCAGAATATGACAAAGATGATAAGAGCTCGTGAAGGAGACTTCGTTGAAACATTTGAAGGTTTAATATTTGATGTAAAGGGACTTGTTCACCCTCCCGATAGAGTAATAGCCTATGTCCGTTACATTCCAAGTAAGAAAGGGGAAAGAAAAAGGAAAAATGGCAAATTTTACGAAAAAATTTATTCCCTTGATGAAAGAAACAAATTTTTGTCCGAAAATTATCCTGAATATATGTACTTTGACCCCGTTTTCAATCAGTTATTGGAAGGTGTGCCTATAAAGAATATATACAAACATTATAAACCTGAAAAAAAATTACGTGAAATGCGTCTGAAATCCCAAAATCTTGCTGGGATAGAAAGAATTGCCTTTGAGTTCGCTAAATTATTGAAAGAAAAAGCCGGGATCCCTTGGACGAAGATTGGAGTTTCAGGATCTCTTCTTGTAGATTTGTACAACGAAAACTCCGACATAGATATAATTATCTATGGAACATCAAACGGTATGAAGGTTTATGAAGTTTTAAAAAAACTTGTTCCGCTTGGGACTTCTATCAAGAGTTACGATGAAAGTGGTTTAAAAAAACTTTATAAATTTAGAGTTAAGAATACTGAGGTTTCCTTTGAACAATTTGCCAAAATAGAGGAAAGAAAAATCATGCAGGGTGAATTTAAGGGAGTAGATTATTTTCTTAGGTTTGTTAAAGACTGGTATGAAATCGCAGAGAACTACGGTGAAAAAATTTATATTCCCGTCGGGAGGGCAAAAATAAAAGCACAAATCATTAATGACGATGAGGCCATTTTTACACCTTGTAGATATCTGATAGATGATGTTTCATTTTTACAAGGTAATTTAGTCTACCCATTAACGGAAATTGTTTCTTTCAGAGGCAGATTTTGTGAACAGGCCCGTGTGGGTGAACACGTCATTGCGCAAGGAACTGTAGAGAAAATTCTTCAGCCAAATGATAACGTTCATCATTATAGGTTAATTCTGGGTGGAAATCCCGAAGACTTCATGATATTGGCGGAGGATGATCAATGAGAAGTTTTAGAGATAGAGACTACCTATTAACGAAAGAGGGGTTGTTTTTTGCAGTTGTCGGCAATCTTCACCCTAGCGATAGGGTTATTGCGTATTTAAAATACGTGCCAGATGAAGCTGGCTCTTGGGGTCGTGGAAAAGAGAAATTTAAGCGCGTATTGAAGCATTACACTATACCCTCTCTTAAAGAAACCTTTGGATTACTAAAGGAAAAATATCCGCACTATTTACACAAAGACCCAGTCTTAAATATAGTTATGTCCTTTGTCCCAGTTAAGTACATTAAGAAACACTTTAAACCAGAGGAAAGATTAAAAGAGATTTTGAATACTTCGGATCGAGATGGACTCGAACAAAAGGTCGTAGAACTTATTAAATTGATTTCAAAGGAAAGTAATGTTTCTTTGAGTTCTTTTGGTGTTACAGGGTCGATTCTCATTAATATTCATCGAGTCGAATTCTCTGATATAGACTTAATAGTTTACGGAAAGGACAATAGTTATAGGGTCAAAGAGGCGCTGCTGAGCCTTTGTCAAAGTTCTAATTCTAATGTAAGAAAATTTTCGAAACAAGAATTTGAAGAATGGTGCACCAAAGTATCCAGTCTTTATCGCCTTAAAATGAACGATGCAAGAAAAATTTGCGAGAGAAAATGGAATCGAGGAGTTTTCGATGGAACTCTGTTTTCTGTGCATCCAGTAAAAACAGAAAAAGAATTTTCTGATACCTATGATACCTACGTCTTTCAACCAATTGGTATTGTAAAGATTAGAGCTACTGTGGTAAACGCAGAAGACTCCATATTTAATCCAGCAATATATAAAATTAACCAAGTTGAAGTGATGGAAGGCCCAAAAATTGGCAACTATGTAAAAGAAGTTATCACTTACGAGGGACTTTACAGCGATATAGCTAAAGAAGGAGAAAAAATTGAAGTGAAGGGAAAGTTAGAAAAAGTTATTAATAAAGCACTTGGAACACGTTATTATCGAATACTTGTTGGCTCTCCTGAAGCCGATGGCTTAGACTATTTAAGACTGGTTTAGACTACGAATTTTACCGTTAAATGATGTCTTTTAGATGTATCTTGTATGGTCCAAGCTTTCCCCCATAGTTTGCAGCTGTGATCCTTTTAACTCCTTCAACACTTGCAGCAGCTTTAATTCCAACTGCCATAGCTTCTTTAATATCATCTACAGTTAAACCATTTATAACTATCTCATATACGCTGTTAACATCTTTTGGCAACGCTGTTTCTGGTACCTTATCTTTTAATGTTGGGCAGAAGAAGTGATTGGTTGATGCAGGTAACTTATATTTAAGCGACCCAACTTTTGATCCTGATCTACAGATCCCTCCTGGGAATGTAAGTACTACCCTAGCTTTACTCTTTTTAATAGCTTCAACTGCTTCTTCTGCTGCTTTTAGACCAGAAGACTTATCCTTAGCTAAGATAAGGAAGTTTCCTCCAGCGATTGCGGGTTTCACGCCAAAGAGATTTTCAATGATAAATTCCCCTTCCATAACTGGTATTCTCCAAACATCCCTTCCATTTAATTTATCTCGTACTTCAAACCCATCTCCAAATTTCCTTATAGCTGGGCCTATCTTTACTTTTCGTTTAGCTTCTGGTAACGCGTCAAAAGCTGCCGTGGTTGGGCATGTAAGAATGCATTGACCTATTCTAAATATCATTTGAACTTTAAGTTCTAACCTGGTTCGATGATATATTTGAATTATAGCTCCAACTCTTCCGTCGGGTGTTTCGTCAGGTGGAACGATTCTCTCTATGCCAGCCTCCGCGGGGGACATAATGATTGATGTACCGAATCCCGTTGCTGCTTGAGCTGCGGTCAGTGCCCATTTTTCATTATCAGCGGTTATAAGTATTCTTGAAGCCCACATTGGGAACATTTCTGCAAAGGTGTCTTCAATCTCTACATCACCAATATGTAGCACGTTATATCCCTCCTCTTGTACCTTATGTTCTTCTTAATTTTAAGTTTTTAGTCACCACGCCATATTTCATTTTCTAACTATCGTTACGGTCATCTTAACATTCCTTTAAAATTTACCCATTTAATCATTATATATATTATTAAGTTATTTTATGTTGCACTGTTAAACACTTTAAGCTTTAAAAGATACGTGTAAAACATAGGAAAGCTTCTGAACAACATTTCTACGTGTATGGATAAGAACAAAACCTATACGATAAAGTAACGCTTTTAGTTTGAAAAAATTATAAAATTTGTTTTATCACTTACTCTTTAATGACATTTAGGAACAATCGTTAAGGTTAAAGCGTCAGCGAGGCCTTGTAACTAGTCTAATTATCGTTATTGGTCTATGATTTATTTTGCTAAGCATCTCCCACGTAACCTGGGTTAGTCCGACTTTAAACCGTTTTGCCATATCCCATACTGTCATGCCTGCTCCATGCCCTCTGGACTTGTCTGCAAGCTCAGCTATCTCCAAGGCTTCATCTATACTCAATGGGGATCCCACAATAGCCACAGGAGTAGCCGTTTTCTTCAATTTAAAAAATCTACCTATAATAAAAGTCAGAACTCCACCAAAATGCAACAATCCTTTAACGGGAACTTTTCTAGGGGCTAAATGAAGGTTTCTAAAAGAAAAAGTACTATCACCATCAACAATCATAACCGTTACTCTTTTCCCTGTTATACGTGTTATTGCTTCGAATATTCTTCTTGCAACATCCATAGAGCTTCTTAAGGGTAAACATGCATAGGTATAAGGTATGTTGCTAACATCAATGCCTCCCTCGGAATAGTGTCTTAGCGCTTGAAGAAACCCAGCGTAAAGCAATGCTAATTGTTTATGAGCTGCGCCAAATCTAACTGGATAATTTCGTAACTTAATAATTGTTTCAGGTTTAAGACGACACACTATTCCCAGCATGTAGCCCCAAATTATTCTATTCCAAAATCTAGCGAGAAATTTCGCCAAGAAACCTGGCTTTACTTTAGATTCATCAACAAGATTTCCCATAGCTGTAGACAGCGCTTTTTCGGACAATACGATTATATCGCCATCTTGAATTTTGCCTTTTAAGGCATTTACTATTTCATATATGTAGTTTGTTCCAGGCTTCCAATACTTCGTTTTAATAGTGATTACTGCGTATTTTCTGTGAATTTTTAAACCCCTTCTTAGCGATTTTATAATTATCACTGAATTTATTAATTTTTAGTGTTTTCTAAACAGAACTTAAAGACTTGCGGAAAACATCCTACAATATCATAGAAATATCTAATATCCTTATAACTTAACGCTCGCATCATAGAAATAAATAGTTTTTTATCTGTTAAGAAACTACTAAGTTCTAAAATTGTCAACTTACGAGGCCTAATTCCTCCAATACCGAAGGCAGGTCGATCTTTTTCTCCAATTCGGTGACTAATCTACTAAGTCTTTTCATATTCATATATCTAACTGTAAACCTATAGCTCTCTATTTTTCTGACGGTTGTATAGGTATCATAGGGGCATAATAAAACACTAACTTTGTTCTTCTCGGCTTCACTCAGAACAATTTCTTCTGGATAAATATTTCCAGTTAATATGAGAGCTGTTGTATCAGTTTTTAGTGCAGCAAGTATTATATCAGTTCTATCTCCACCAGTTATAACCGCTTTGCTAGGAGTAATTTTAAAGTACTTCATTGCACTATCAGGAGTCATAGCACCGACGAGAAGGTTTTCAATTTCTTTGTCTAACCATTGCTGGCCAACTAATACTTTAGAATCTGTAGCATCGGCAATTTCCCTAATGGTTAATGGTAAGATATTTCTAAGAGACGGTAAAATTCCAAGTAATTTGAATCCTAAATTTCCAATTCTCATTAACAGCGAATTCATTAGCAAGGCTTCGTCCCTAGTTGCACCGACTATAACTATTCCTAAACAATTAATATTTTCCTTTTCGATAAGTCTCTTAATTAACAGTATTCTGTCGCATGTGTATAGTGGATCATAATTTACAAGAATAATTAGTGGTGCATTAAGTAGCTTCGATAGCTTTAATGATGATAAGCCTATAGACTCACCGGTCCATATACATCCGTGTCCCTCTATAAAGACAATATCCTTGTTACTGGCTATTTTGTTAGCTAAATTTATAACCATGTTCTGGGTATTTTGAACATTATCTTTAACTAGAACCCTATTCATAAAATCGTAGTGAAACACAAATGGCGATAATTCATCAAGTGGTTCTTTCAAATCGAACATTTGCTTCATAACGTAGGTATCTTCATCGACGATGTTTCCGGTATCCAAAACATAATTTTTGACTCCTAATGGTTTAAAATATCCAATTTTATATCCTTGATTACTTAATATTTTAGCTAAACTAAGAATGAAGAGAGTTTTGCCAGAAAATCTATCTAACGACCCTACAATCAAAAACCTTCCCTTATTACCCATTTCAGGGACACACACCATAAAATAAATTATCTCTTTTGCATG
>JAEOSG010000013.1 GCA_016840485.1 Candidatus Baldrarchaeota archaeon | reverse complement strand
CCTTCTCGGTAAAAAAGTATATAGTATTCTAGGTAAGTATATTGGAACTGTTGTCGACGTTATAGTTGATTTAAGAAAAAAAGAAGTCGCGAAAATCGATGTAAGTACTAAGTCATCGAACGGTAAACAGAGGATATTAATCCCATATCGCTGGCTCAACGCAGTCGAAGACATTATCTTAGTTAAGGAAGAAAATGTATAATTTGAGTAAGTGGACGTCATCGTCCAAATCGTCGTTGTCGTTGCTGATAGGTTCTTATAGCACGCCATAAATCTATTTTTCTAATTGCAGGCCAATAAACATCTAGGAAATAGAATTCAGAATACGCTGACTGCCAAAGAAGAAAACCTGAGAGCCTTTCTTCACCAGATGTACGGATAATAAGATCCGGATCCGGTAAACCTGCAGTGTATAAATGTTTTTCGACAAGATTTTCATCTATTAATTCAGGGTTGAGTTTCCCTTCTGCTACCATTTTTGCAATTTTTCTGAACGCATCAACTATTTCGGCACGTCCACCATATCCTATTGCAACATTTAAGAAATATTTGTTATACGATTTAGTTTCCTCTTCTGCTTTCCTTATGATATCACGTAAATCTTTGGGTAGCAGGTGCAGCCTTCCTATGGCTTTTATTCTAACTTGATGTTTATGAATTCGAGGATCTGTAAGAACTTCTTCAAATTTTTGTTTGGCCAGTCTCATTATTTCTTCTACTTCTCTTTTATTGCGATTGAAGTTTTCTGTGCTGAAAACATAGAGGGTTACAACCTTTATTCCTGCTTCCCAGCACCATTCTAAGAAATCTTTTACTTTTTCAGCACCTATTTTATGTCCATTCCATGTTTCTAATCCTAGTTGTCTTGCATAACGTCTATTTCCGTCTAGGATTACGCCGATATGTTTTGGTTTTTCTCCTTGTTTTATTTGCTTCCACAATAACCACTCGTAAAGTTTGTATATTGGTGCAAGTATACGCATATGTTTCCCCTAGCTTTATTAATACTATTTTTAAATCATTTTTGATATTTTTTCTGCTGCTTGTTTCATGTAGTGAAAAATCAAGCCCAATTTTGCTTGTTTTCTTGCTGTCACAGTTAACACAGCACTTGGTCCAGCGCTCATTGTAACTATATATCCCTCTTTACCTTTAACGAATATTTGTTCTAGCTCTCCTTTTCCTAGCTCTGATGCAGCTCTTTCTCCTAGAGATAACATAGCTGCTGTCATAGCAGCTACTCGGGTTTCATCTACGTCGGTGGGCAACGCTGAGGCAATTGGCAGTCCTTCTATGCTAACGATTGCAGCAGCCTCTATATCGGGTACCGTAGCTTCAAGATCCTTAAGTACGTCTTCTAAGGTTTCACTACTCGACTCGGACATGGTTGTCACCTTGTTTGCAGCTTATTTTAGACCACTAATTTAATAATTACATAAGTTGTGTATTTTATGTCATGGTCTTTAAATTGTAGAGTTTTCTTAATAAAACTTCCCTAGCAATTGCTTGGAAAGCTCTTTTTATACCTATTCCTTTTGTTGCAATTGTTTCATATATAGGTACATCCATGGTTGCAATATTAAGTTTCTCTAAAATTTCCTCTTTATCTGCAGCATTTGGCAGATCCCTTTTGTTAATCATTATCACTAGTGGAACCTCTGTTCCGAGACGATCTTTTAATAATTCCTTCAATTCTTCCATACTTTCCCCATTTGCATCAAGCTGTGAAGGATCTGAGTCAGCTACAAAAATTATACCATCTACCCCTTGTAAAATTATTTTTCGTTGATGCTTGTGTCTTTTTTGACCCGCTACTGTGTAAACATCAAATATTACATCACCGCTAGCCGATAACGGTGTATAGTCAAAGTATAACGTTCTCCCAGTAGGGTCCTCAATAGAGGTAAATCCACCTTTCGATAACCCTGATACATTACTATATATCCATCTAAGTGAAGTGGTTTTTCCCGATAAGGAAGGCCCCCAGAATACGATTTTGAAATGTACTCTTCCATCTTTGTCCTTTTTCAATGCTCTAACGCTCCCAAAAAAGTGTTAAAATTCTTCCAATTTGTCTAATGCTGACTTTAGCTTCTCACGCGTCTTTTCTTCTGTTGCTGGTAGTGTGGGTTGCTCGGAAAGAAATTCGTCTAGAACTTTTTCCAGTTCTGTGGCTGCCCTTTTCATTAATAGTCGCACCATTCCTATGTTAACATCAGAATCTGTTATTACGCATAATACTCCTTTTCCGCAGCTTGCAGCAAAGATTTTTCCTTGTTCAAATTCCGAGGTTACTAACATTAACTCTCCTATGTCCAGATTTTTTCCTTGTTCTTCACTTGCAACAAAGACAGCACTTGCAATGGCTCCTATTCCATCTATATCCACCGGGTAATAGGAAAATTTTGATGCATGCGCAATTGTAAGTCCTGTTCTATCCACAAGAATGACTTTCCTGATTCCACTTTCACTCTTAATGAGGTCGCTGAGGATTTTCTCAAATAATTTAACATCTATCATAATTTACACCTTCATAATAAACAATTTAACATTATCGTAAAACTACTAAAATGTAATCTTTCTCGGGCGCTATGAGTAGTTCTTTTTTGGATGCATCAACTGTTAGAAAGTTAAGCTTACCCGTTCCCAGTTCATTAATTATTTTCTTTGCTTTATCAACAATTGATGTAACAAATGCTGCTATTTTTTCTGTTTCATCAGAACTTAACGTGGAACTTAATGGTATTCCTTCAGCGCTCGTAATTACAACTCCTTTGACACCTTCGTGGCTAGATAGTCTTTCTATAGTGTCTTTTATCCATTTCTGGCTAATCATATTACTTCCCTTAATCGTTTATGCTCACAAAAATATCATATTAACTTTCTTTTAAACCTTAGTGTAAGAATTAAAATTTTTTAATAAATTCCGATGTTTAAAAGAAGTGTGACTAAGGGGTTAATTTAAATATAACTAGCCGCTAATAAACTATATGGCTTATTTACGGGAAGTGAAGAGAATGCATGATGTAGAAAGAATCAGAAAAATGCTCTTAAAATTAATGGATGAAATAACCGCTATTGAAGGTATAATTGCCATTTCAAGAGATGGAAATATTATTTCCTCCGAATCTATCTCTAGAAGTCCAAGCGAAACCACATTAATGAAACTCGCAAAGATTGTTCAAGAACTAGATAGTCTAAGTAAGGAATTAGGTAAGGGTATGATTAAAGAAGTCCATTTAGTTGGTGATGAAGGCTATGTTATAATTGCTTCGTCGCCTACCCTGTCTCTTATAGCCCTCGCTGGTTCAGATGCCAGAGCACAACTTGGTTTAATAATGATGAATTTGCGGAAGATTCTTAATATATTAGCATAGTTATTTTAATCTTTTTGTTTTATTTGCTTTTATCTCGCTTAAAATCATTAAAAACAAGAAATAATGTTATATGATGTGATATCTGATTCTGAAATACTAAACTAATATCATAAAATTCTATTTACGTTTTCGCAACATTTATGTTTATCGAATTAGCATACTCGTGGTATCGGTTCTCCATACGGCTTTTCAAGTACTCTTACTCCGCCTACTACGGTTTTAAGGAAGACATACCCAGGTTTCTCTTTTTTAACTTCTCCAATGATCTGCGCATCCTTTCCGTACTTAGTTTTTCTTACTGCTTCTAGGACTTCCTCAGCATATTCAGCATTTACCCCGATTACTGCTTTTCCTTCGTTTGTAACTTCAAGAGGATCAATTCCTAGCATTTCAGCAGCTGCTCTGACTTCTCCCCTAACAGGTATCGATTCTTCATTTACCCAGATAGAAACCTTTGATTTCTCTGCTAGGTCGTTTAATGCCGATGCTAATCCTCCTCTTGTCGGATCTTTCATTGCTGTTATTCCTCCAACGTTTAATGCCGCTTCTATCGTTTCCCATATTGGAGCCACGTCTGATTTAAGTTCGGTTTCAAAATCTAATCCTTCTCTAACCGCTAGCAGTGCTATGCCATGATCTCCTATTGTTCCAGTTACAATAATTTTATCTCCAGGTTTAAGACCTGCATCACTTATAACTTGTCCTCTTTTAGCTAAACCTATCCCGGAAGTTGCTATCACTAATTTATCTATATGATTTCTCGGCATTACTTTTGTATCACCAGCAATTACAGCCACGTTAGTTTCTTCAGCCACTTTTGCCATTGAATCTAATATTTTTTCAAGATCGCTAATTGAGAAACCTTCCTCTATTATTAATGCAGTGGTTATTGCTATTGGTTTAGCTCCCATTACAGCTAGATCATTTATTGTCCCGGAAACGGCTAAAGTACCAATATCCCCACCTGGAAAGAAGAGAGGATCCACCGTGTGACCATCAGCTGTGACAACTATTTCATAATTATTTAGTGGAATTGTTGCCCCGTCATCTAAATCATCCAAACCTAGGCCGCCAACAGTTCTCTTTTTGAATTTAGGTACTATTACTTGTTTTATCAGCAATTCCATTAATGTCCCGCCAGCACCATGGGATAATTCGATGGTTTTTTCCATGGGTTGTCGCCTCCTTTCTGCATAGGATTGCTGAGATAAATTTATAAATTTGTTCTCAAAGGTCTAAATGCTGAGTATGCAGAGGGTGATCTTCGTTGGTAATATGGCATGGAAGGTCGCGTCGACTACCAACTGGAGCTAGGAGAAAGAAATTTAGGAAAAAGAGAAAGTATGAAATGGGTCGTGATCCGGCTGAAACTATCTTAGGTCCAGACAAAAGGAAAATTATTAGAACACGTGGAGGAAACACTAAAGTAAGATTATTGTCCACTGAGTATGCCAACGTCACCGATCCAGACAGTGGAACTACCAAGAAAGTGAAGATTGTTGATGTACTGGAGAATCCAGCAAACATAGATTACTCTCGCAGAGGAGTAATAACTAAGGGAGCAGTCATAAAGACAGAGATGGGAATAGCTAGAGTGACAAGCCGCCCCGGTCAGAATGGAGTTGTAAATGCTATATTGATTAGAGAAAAAGGGTAAAATAAAATTTTGTTTGATTTATTTACAAATTGTTATACTCTTGTCCTTAAATTTTACTGAGGAGACTATTTATGCGTAAAAAGGGAAACTATATCATTTTGTGGCCAGCTTACTTCGATAAAAAACTGTCAAGAAGCCAGGGAAGACGAGTTCCTTTAAAACTTAGTGTTGAAAATCCTTCACTCACAGAAATAGATAAAGCTGCTCGAAAACTTGGTTTTAAAACTATAATTGAACCTGATAAAAGGTATCCGAAGGATTGGTGGAATTACAGGGGAAGGATTTTGATCGAAACCGAGAAAGAAAGATTAAGAAAAACTTTAATTCTTAAAAAAATCGGGAAAATTTTGAAAGAACTTAAGATTCAATAAATTTAATTGTGAACTATCTTTAAAAGCAAGATTCTTTAATAAAGATAAGAACATTTAGATAAGGGATGTAACCTGTTCAGAGAGTATGCAGGAGGATGATTATTGAAACGATTGGGGAAAGTTTCTCATGTGTCCTCTCATAAAATGCTTATTTTAAAGTCGGAATTTGTTCCTAGAATTGGCGATACTGTTGTTACAAAAAAATTAACTGAAATAGGAAAGGTTTCTGATGTTTTTGGTCCGATTTCAGAGCCATATGTAGCTGTCAAGCCGAAAGAAGGCCTAAATTTGGATCATTTGATTGGGCAACTTCTTTACATTCTTCCTTCTCCTAGAAAAACGAAAAAAGCTAAGCTCAGGAGGAAAACATTTGACAAAAAAAGATCAAAAAATAAGATGCCCCGAATGCGGGGAAGTTGAATTAATAAAGGATTATGAAAGAGCAGAACTCATATGTACAAATTGTGGCCTTGTAATTAAGGAAAAAATGATGGATTTTGGGCCTGAATGGCGGATTTTCGACAAGGAACAAACAAAAGAAAGAGTGCGTGTTGGTGCACCAGCAACTTATACCATACATGACAAGGGATTAACAACGGTGATAGGTTGGAAAGGTAAAGATATATATGGAAGAAATTTGCCACCAATAAAGCGGGCTCAAATATATAGGTTACGTAAGCTTCAAAGACGTTTATCTGTTTCGGATGTCATCGAAAGAAACCTCGTCTTTGCATTATCAGAATTGAACAGAATGGCGTCACATCTAGGTTTGCCAAAAAATGTTAAAGAGTCAGCAGCCGTTATTTATAGAAAAGCTGTCGAGTTGAATTTGATTAAGGGACGTTCCATTGAGGAAGTCGCAGCAGCTGCAATTTATGCAGCGTGTCGACAGTGTAAAATTCCCATCACACTCGACGAAATTTCAGAGGTTTCAAGGATAAAAAAGAAGAACTTAGGTAGGAATTATAGGTTCTTGGCAAAAAAACTCCATATGTTATTTCCTCCAGCTAATCCGATCGACTATGTTCCCAAGTTCGCCTCTGAACTTGGCCTCTCAAGTAAAGTGCAAAATATGGCAATCAATATAATTAAACAAGCCAGTGTAAAAGGCATAACCTTCGGTAAGGGCCCAAAAAGTATTGCTGCAGCAGCAATATATATTGCTGGGATACTTATGGAAGAGAGAAGAACTCAAAAGCAAATTGCAGAAGTTGCACGTGTAACGGAGGTTACGATTAGGAACCGATATAAGGAACTCGTTGAAAAATTAGATTTGAAAACATTACAAAATATAACATGGGAATGAACATGGAAGAAGAAGCATATGAACTTATTAAACGTGCAGGAGAAAAAGGCGTTTTACAAAGTGAGTTATGGAAGATGCTCAAAACAAATAGCCGGGAAGGATCACGAATAGCTACCAGATTGGAAAGTAAGGGATTAATTAAAAGGGAGAAAGTTCTTTATAAAGGGAGATGGACATTTAAACTTGTTCCGGTTAAAACTGAAACAAAAGAAGTACAGTGGACAACTTTGGATGGATGTCCATGCTTTACGTGTCCTAATATCAGAGAATGTAAGCTCGGAAGCGCGATCACGCCAGCAATGTGTAAAAATCTAACGGAATGGATAGAGAAACTCATAAAAAAGAGTTCTACTTAGTTTTTAGCCACTAAAATTAAAGGCTATTATGTACATTTCTGCGCTTTCCTTGCGGGATGCTTCAGGTTTTGTTACTTTAACTATTTTAAAAAGCTCTCTCACTTTATCTAGATAGTTATTAAAAAGGTCTCCTTGGAAAACCTTTACAACAAATTTCCCGCCCTTTCTAAGAACTTTTCTAGCTATCTTTAGAGAAGTTTCAGCTAGATATATTTGCCTAGCGTGATCGAGTTCCCAAATACCACTTACATTAGGCGAACAGTCACTTAAAACAAGATCTATCTTACCATTAGCTACTTTAACAATTTTCTCCAAAGTCTCCTCACGAGTTATGTCTCCTCGGATAAAGCGCACGTTGGGAAGAGGGGCGATTTCAACCAAGTCAACACCAATAATTAGGCCGTCTTCACCTATTCTGCTTAGAGAATACTGTAACCAACCTCCCGGTGCACAACATAAATCGAGAACTTTTTTAACTCCTTTGAAAATCTTAAATTTTTTGTCTAGTTGTTTAAGTTTGTAGGCAGCTCTAGATCTTAGTCCCTCGAGTTTAGCTTTTCTATAGTAAAAATCTCTTTTTCTCTTTTTTAACCAATCTTTACCCAACAAGTTCACCTCTTTACGGACTTACTGATACTAACACTCTTTAACTCTAACATTATTTTTTTCAATTGTCTTAACAGTTTCCAGCAACTCCTTACGAGACGCATCTGTTTTTATTCCATAAGGGCTAAAATGTGTTTCATAAGCATCAAATCCCCTTTCTTTCAATTTTTCTATCAAAATCGCTTTAGGAGGTACATGAACTTTGGCTTCCTTACAAACTTTATGAACATCGTGATAAAAAATTGGTGCATCAGCTTCTCCAAAAATTTTCTCCACAAATTTTAGAGCATACCTCCTAGTGTAAAAGTCCGATTTTTCGAGTATTGTGAGCAAACTTCTGCAAAACTCTTTTTCCAGTATTTTATCTGCCCAAAGTGGACCTCCCAGTTCAATTTTAATAGATCCGCAAACTCTGCACACATTCGGTAAAGAACCTATAATTTCTCTTAAAACTTCTCTGTGATTGCAATTAAAGCAATGTAACACATATCCTAATTTTTTAACACTTTTATTTGCGTTTTTTGCACCTCGACTAGTTCTTAGGAATATTCTTAGGTGATGTTCATTGAAGTAGGAGAAAACTGGCTCAATACCTATATCATATTTTGCTGCTTCCATTGCAACGTGGCTTATGAGGATTCTTACAGCTAATTCGTGAGAATATTCTGTTCTTAAGGGTTTACTATGATATTTTCTATAACATGCCTCGGGATATACTCCACATAAGGTTGCTGTGTCTGTGGCTGTGATGCATAAGAGCCCGTTTTTGGCTCTTAAGACTTTAAATGCTGCATCCAAAAATTGTACAGGTGAACCATACGGATCTATATCTACAACATCAAATCGTGAACCATGTGCAGAGAGTCTACACATTAATGAAGAGGCTTCTTCATTATAAGCTTCTACTATACTTTCTACGCGATTAATTTTTATGTTTTTGTTCATTAAAGAGAAAGCTACAGGATTCCAGTCGTTTATTACAACTTTTTCAATCCCATCGACATCTTTGGCATATCTTATGCCGCGAACTCCGCATCCAGAAAGCGGCTCACAAATTATTAGTTTTTTATTGTTGATTTTTTGAAACACTTGTATTGCTGCAACTGAAATATCTCTATTGAGCATGTTAACAGGTTTCATTGCTGGATAAGAAAACCTAACGCCTTTCTTCCTAATCTGCTTAAAAAACTGCGGTTTTTCAGTCTCTCTGAATGCTTTTACGGCTTTTGCGAAATTTTTAACCACCATTTCACGAATTGTATGGCACCATTCATAGGCTGGGCATTCATCGGTACATTTAAACAACAATCACTCCTCCACGTTTTCAGAGCGCATATACTTAATCAATGTTATCAAATCTATTAATATGCTAGAGTAAAGGATCCTTTAAAGTCTATGCAAGGGAGAAGATAGCAATATGCAAGTATTAGGCCTTGATGAAGCAGGTAGGGGGCCAGTAATAGGACCGATGGTTATTGCAGGTGTATTAATTAGTCAAGAAAATATTACCTATCTTAGCAGTCTTGGCGTTAGAGATTCTAAGCTTTTATCGCCAAATATGCGGGAGAAACTCGTAGATAAAATTAGACAGATTGCAGATGAAATTAAAATAATGGAAATTAGCCCCAAGGAGATAGATGAGAGATTTTCTCTACACAAAACGTTAAACGTGTTAGAAGCAGAAAATATGGCTAAAATAATTGCATGTTTAAAGCCTAACATTGTCTACGTAGATGCTGCCGATATTAAAGCAAATAGGTTTACTAAGACTATTAAATCTTTCTTGCCACATTCAATGAAAAAAATAACTATTATTTCTGAGCACAAAGCCGATAAGACTTACCCTGTCGTTTCCGCGGCATCTATTATAGCTAAAGTTAGAAGAGATGAAATAATTAGTCGACTTAAGGAAATTTATGGTGATTTTGGCAGTGGTTATCCCTCAGATAAGAAAACTATTCAATTTTTAGAAAACTATGTTAAACGATACCATAAACTGCCAGATTGCGTCCGAAAAACATGGCTAACTGCAAGGAAAATATATGAAAAACACGTTTTACAGCGAAAACTATTGTAGGTTAATTAATAATCTGTCTTTTTATAATTGTATTAAGTAGTTCTTCCGGTTCCTCCATTCTTTTTAGCTCACTGGTTTTTAATATAGGTACCCCATCAATATTAGGCGAAACACGCTTGCCTTCTAAAACGAAGACTGCATACTTTCGTATTATTTGAGATATGCTCTTAACGACCTTTATTCTTTTTCTTATACCTCTTTCCCCAGGATATCCTACCCCGGTTAGTATAACGATTTTAGCTTCCGGAGTTTTTGCGACAACGTCAAATGGTGTTCTAAATGTTGGTATAACCCCAAAACCCAGTTCTGATAATAGTTCGCACACAATTTCTTTTAGCTCATTTTCAATACTTTCATTTTCTAGGGATTCAACATCCTCAATTTTCCACGCAAAGATATTAATGGGCTGTGTTAACTTTGTATCTAATAGGTTTTCCAATTTATGCGCAGTTTCAACAGTTGCATCCATACTACCTCTCTCATATTCATAAATAGTTTTTCTGGACACCCCCACCATTTCAGCCAATAATCCAAGTGATAGGTTCTTTCTGATTCTTTCTGACCTTAAGGCTTTGCTATCTATTTTTACGAAGAATCCACCTCTTTTAGCAATAACTATCGGAAACTTGCCCTCAATTAGAGCATAAATAAGGGAGTTAATATTAATCACCGGTATACCATATCTTTCATAAACCACTCCATCTTCCAACGTCGTATGACCGCTCTTCTCTCCAACAACTAATGGAGAAGCAGAGAATATAAGGGAAAGAAGTTTTAACTCTTTAGCATGCTCCTGTTGTAAGCTATCTACGTTGTATAGAACTTTAACGAAAAGAAGAATTTTATTTTTCCTGGCAACAAGGTCGAAACACGTAGATTTTACTTTGCAATACATGGAAATAGCAAAACCAGCTTCCTTAAATGCTCTTTTTACATTTTCTAACAATATTAGTCGCTCTGGGAGCATGGAAATAGCCTCTTGACTTCTAAGAAATAGATAAGTAACTGACTTAAAAATTAATCGGATATTAACTATGTGCTAATAGCCTCTAAGAAATCTTTTAGCATCACTGAGATCTTTCTTAGAAACACCGAAACCGATTGTAATAACCGTCTTAAATCTTCTTCGCAACTCAACAACGTGGGGCCAATAAATGTACGGAGGTAAATCAACATCTTTGTATTCAGAAAATGCGGCATTCGTATTTTTTAGAAGTTTGTGAATTATAAAGGACTCCAGTTTACCGCCACCTATGGTAAATACCCCTTTTCCTAAATCTAATCTACGGATAAGGACAATAGGCAGTCTAACCAATTTGTGTAATTCTTTAGGAATAAAAGAAGCTAAAAAGTTTAATTCTTCCTTATCTATAAGGAAATTACTGCCATCCCTAGATATTACATACGGTTCCTCCTCTTCCAAGAGGTTGGATAGAGTTTTAGTTTTCTTAGGTAAATGATCATTAATTCTCTCTATTTCATATTTCCATAGAACTCTTAGGAACTTATCTTCACCCATTGCGTTAACCTCCCTTCAACAAAGTTTTTCAACGAATTACTGCCTGTTATGTTACATTTCAGTACGGGTAATACAGGGAAATGTAGAATGCTTATAGAGGTCTTACGGTTTATACTGCATAACGAGGAATGCATGCGCTTTGTCAAATGGTTCTAAGTGAACAACGTCTTTTATTTCGAAGTTTCTTTTTTCTAGTGTTTCTATTTCCTTTTTATATACTTCTGATGGCTCTGCTGTAACGTCGACACTTCGAGCTTTAATTGCCAATAGAGCCCAGCCGTTAGGCTTTAAAAAGAACTCAGCATTATCTGCTAATATCTTTGCTTGTTCGGGCTGAGCAACGTCTTGGTAGATAACATCAACTTGTGGTACTAGCATTCTATATTTCCAAGGGAAACGTGCATCTTCAAGCAAGGGTATCATATTTCTGCGGTGTTCTGCTACACCTACCAGTTCTCTTAGAACTCGTGGTGAGAACTCTACACAAAAGACTATCCCATTAGACCCAACAATATCACTACAATGGGAACTTGTTGACCCGGTAGCAGCTCCCAGATATAATATACGATCTCCTGTTCTTATCGGAATAACCTTTATTCCTTTAAGTATTGCAGCTGCTAGCTTTGATCGGTAAGGATCCCATAAGCGATATTCCTCTCCTTCGTATTTTATTAGGCGTTCACCGTATACTGTGTGACCCGGAGCTAGATTTTTTGTTGCTAGTTTCCTTTCTCCCGTATCCTTAAAAATTGCCCAGTAAATGTTTTCAAATTTTTCGTGAGATTCTACCTTAACGCTCATGTTACTTTCCCTTCTTTTTTCTTTTCTCCTTTTTCTTTTTGCGTATTTTTATTTTTTTAACTTTTTCTGGCTTTTTTCTCTTTGGGGGCTTCGGATATTTCTTCTTTATTTCTTCAATTCGCTTTTCAAGTTCTGCTTTTAATTCATCTGCCATGTATTCTCCGGAAAAAGCATCAATTCTTGCGGCTATCGCCAGTTTTCCAGCAACCGCACGAGCTATTTTCCCGCGTTGCCATCGAGGGGAACCGTGAATAGCTGGGTATTGAAAGAGAACTCCATGTTTTGGCGGTCGTGCACCTGTTCGCAATGCGCGGAAAAGAGCTTTTTCTGCGCCGAGTACTTGAATGGTTGATGCTGGCATTCTAGCCAATTCCTCCAGTGACCCTGCTAAGCTAATTAGTCTTGCTCCCAATAGAGACCCTACTAGTCCCCTTATGTTTGGTGCTGTTTCTTTCATGGATTCATCAATATATTCTTCTAGCTCCTTTCGTAATTGATATAGCTTTAATGTTATGCTTGCAAACTTTTGTAGAGGTTCCATGTCCTCTTCTGCTATGTTTGCACCCATAGAGGTTTTTGCCAGCTCCTCGAGTTCTTTAACTCTCTCCGATGAAAATCCCATTCTCTGTAGGTTTTCTCGTATGTAGTTTTTCCTTAAACCCAATTCCTTAACTAATCTTACGTATGTTCGATGCTCGTCTATTAATTTATTTAATTCTGGAAAATGCAGTCCGTACCATTCACGTATTCTCGATGCAAAAAGATTTAGTGTCTTATCTATGTCATCGATTGTTTCTATTGCTTGGGCTATGAGCTGATCTCTTTTTTCAGCTGCTGTTCTAATTTTCCTTCTTGTTAAATATGTGGCTATTTGATGAGCTAATTGAATGTACTCTTGAAGTGATTTTGCATAATTATATTTTTGAGCTAAGTCTGGGATTTGGGCTCTTATTTGTTGAGCTATTGGGCTTGGTTTTTCTACGGTTATTTTAGCCTGATATATTTCTCTTAATGCCTTTGCAAGTGATTCGTCTTCCACTACTATTTCTTCAACGTTTTTTATTTTCTGAGCGATTTGTTGAAGTTCAGGTATTATTTCTCCTTGTTGTAGTTTGTATATTTTTTCCGCGATTTCCTCCGAATTTTTCTCAAATAGCTCTTTTTCTATTACATTCCCTTGGTCATCTACCGCCATTATACCTAATATAGTCTCTACTAGGTGTATCTTTTTCAAGCGTCACCCTCCTAGCATCATCGGTTATTCTCAGTTTTTGTTTTCATATTAGATAGTTAACCTAACTAATATTTATCATTTTTATTCGTACTTTTAACCCCTTATCAAGTTTTACTATTTAATAAAAATAGACCATAAGGCACATTATCTTCAAACAAACACTTAACAACCCTTATCAATATTAAGAAGCATTATATCCATCTACCTTTAGAGCTATTAGCTCCCGATACTTTACCAATTTTACATTTCAGCGCATAACGTTTCTAATTTCAAAGAACTTGGCAAGGAAATAGAAATTTTAGTAATAACATAAGTAGTTTCTATTGCAATAGAAGCTTGACTGAATAAAATCATGGTATTTATAAGTTTAAAAGGGGTAAAGACGTTGGTGAGTTTGGTATGGTTAGTCTTGCTGTTGATATAGCTGGGGTGCGTCTTAGAAATCCTACTATGTTAGCTTCCGGGATTCTTGGAATTAGTGGAAAACTTTTAAGAAAAGTGGCTAGAGCCGGAGCAGGGGCTGTCGTCACTAAATCTGTTAGTCTTCATCCAAGACCCGGTTATCGCAATCCTACGATCATAGAAGTTGATTGTGGTTTTATTAACGCTATGGGCTTGCCTAATCCTGGCGTGGATTATTTTATGAAAGAAGTGGTTATTGCAAAGGAGGGAGACGTACCTGTTATTGCTAGTGTCGTTGGTGAACGCGTCGAGGAATTTGTTGAAGTAGCTTTGAAGCTAGAAGCCGCTGGTGTTGATGCTTTGGAGTTAAATGTTTCTTGTCCTCATGCTGGGGCTGGATTGATTGGCCAGAATGCCGAGTTAACATATGAGGTTGTTGAGGCTGTAAAGCAAAAGGTTAAGATCCCTGTCTTTGTAAAGTTAACACCTAATGTTACTGATATAACAGAAATTGCTAAGGCGGCTGCTAATGCAGGCGCTGATGCTATTACAGCAATTAATACTGTGAGAGCTATGCGTATAGATATCGAAACTGGGAAGCCCATTTTAAGTAATGTTTTTGGTGGCTTGTCTGGTCCAGCTATTAAGCCTATTGCTATTAGGTGTGTTTATGAAATTTATAGGGTTGTTGATGTACCTATTGTCGGTGTAGGCGGGATTTGTAAGTGGCAGGATGTCGTTGAATTTCTTATGGCTGGTGCTTCCGCTGTGCAAATTGGAAGTGGTATAATAAAGGGATTATCAATCTTTAGTGAAATTACGGAAGGTTTGAAGTGTTTTTTGGAGAAGAGGGGATATGAAGATATTAATTGTATAGTAGGTTTAGCTCATAGAGTTTAAGTGGTGATGAGTATGAACTACCCCAAGATAGTTGAGGTTAGGAAAATTATGAAAGAGGCTTATGATGTAAAAAGTATATTTTTCAGTCGAGGAGGTCTAGAAAAACCTAAAGCTGGTCAATTTTTTATGATATGGATCCCTGGTATTGACGAGGTCCCTATGAGTGTTTCTTTCATTGGTGAAAATGAATTAGGGATTACGGTGAAGAAGGTTGGTGAAGCTACCGCTGCTTTACATAGTTTGTCTGTTGGTGATAAGATTGGAGTCAGGGGGCCTTTTGGAAACGGTTTTACTCTTTCCGATGGAGATGTTCTTATTGTTGGTGGAGGTATAGGCATAGCTCCACTTTATCCCTTAATAATGGATCTTTTGAATACCACTGATAGTATTACCGTCGTTTTAGCTGCTAAAAACAATAAGATGCTAATATTCCTTGATAAAATTTCTAATATTTTGAGAAGTGAATGCGATTCCCTTGTGGTTGTTACTGATGATGGCTCCGCAGGTTTAAGAGGATTGGCCTCTGATATTGCTGCGAAGCTGATCGAGGAAAAAAGCTACGACCATATCTATATGTGTGGTCCTGAAATAATGATGAGGAAAATTTTTAATAAAGCTGAAGAGAAGGGAATAGAGGTTCAGGCCTGTTTGGAGAGATATATGAAGTGTGGTATAGGACTTTGCGGTAGCTGTTGTATAGGTGAATATTTAGTTTGCAAAGATGGTCCTGTGTTTAATAGTGAGATACTAAGGAAATTGAAAGATGAATTTGGTGTTTTTAAGAGAGATTCTTCCGGATTACCTATCGAATTTAGCTCTTAAGTTTTTTATAGTCTCAGAACTTTATTAAAAAATAAAAGTATGAAATTATGTTAATTTTTTCTTCCTTACTTTAATTAAGATTGCAGCGGTGCATCCTATTGCTACGATTGCTACCGCTATGTATATTGGGTGAATCGCTAGTGTTCTATATGTGAATATAAGTTTTGTTTCCGCGTAGTTTCCGACTTCATCGTACGCTCTTATGGTTATTACATGTTCTCCCTGAGACAATCCTGTTATTGTAATAGACCTTTGGCTTTTTGAAACATTTCCTGATATTAATGCCCCATCTAAGTATATATCAAAGTGATCAAGTTTTATATTGTCAGCGGCTTGCCAAGTAACTTCTATTGAGTCTTTATTTATCTTTGTGTTGTTAATTAGGGAAGTTACAACAATTATTGGAGGCGTATTGTCAATAATGACATTTTTTGTAATTTCGCTCTCTAGTCCACCAGCATCTTGAGCATATAGCCTAATTATGTGATTCCCGTCATCATACTGTGCTGTATTCCAAGTAAATGAGGTAGTTCCGAACACATCATATTCATTAGAATCAATGTATAGAGTTAATTTTTTGAGATTAGTCTCGGTTACCGTCCAATTGATCTGAATTATGCCAGCAACGTACAATGGCATTTCAAGCAGTATCAAGGGACTACTATTGTCAATTAGCGTATACATAATTGTTGGTAGTATGTTTACCGTCGTTTTTGCTCCCAATTTGTCGTAAATTATTAATGTGTTCTCAAATTTACCTATGCTTTGATTCTCTGGAGTAATACTATAACTAATTTCCCAGATTCCAGTGTTGGAATTATATTTCATATGTATTGTTCTGGATACGCCGTTAGGCGATAGACAAGTAAAAATAACTTTACTCACGTCACTCCAGTAATCACTAAGGTCTGCTTCGACGTTTATGTACATTCCGTGATTATCGCTGGCATATGTCACATTTATGTGCCCAACTACAGGTGTTTGATCTATGGATGCGTAAAATGAAGCTCCAGGCCTATTGTAAGGATCGTTATTATTTAATAACATTGAATAACTTATGTCGTACACTGCAAAATATATTATTGCTTCGCTTAGGTTCTGAATTTCAATATAGTTCTTTTTAACGTAAAATTCTATGAGCCAGTTACCATCCATTGAAGATCTACCCGTACTTACTCCGAAAAAGCCTGAGGCTGGCATTACTCCGTATTGATTCGTCTGACCATTCCACAACTCTAATTGGGACACACCTGAAGAGGTGTTATAAGAGATTCTCCATTCTGGCAGATAAAAATCAGTTAGACCCGTGAAACCAGGTCTATCCCTGCCAATATAGACATTAATCATGCATCCAGCTGGAGCATTTTTCACTCCAAACTTTATGTAGAAAAATATATGTGATTCATTTTCATGCCATGAATATAGCTTAAAACTGAATTCTTCATACCACCATATCGAATCATTGTGAATTATTACTGGATAGTGTAGTAGCCAGTCTTTGTCATCACCATCTATGGTAACTCCCCGGTTGTCAGAAAGCCAAGAATTATAAGCTATGGAAAAGCCTGTTGGATACCATGATGTAACATAAACAGGACCAGGTCCGTTGGGCCCGTCGGTTTGAAGTTGGGGAACCTCTACGTACCCAAATCCGCCATAACCGATAGTGTTGTCAGGCATGGGATATACTTTATGAGGTAAGAAATGAGTGTATCCAATAGACAAAAAGAGGTTTTCTCTAATCTCTGTTGGTGACATATTCGGGTCGTCTTGTAGAAGTAGAGCTATAACTCCTGTAATGTGGGGAGCTGCCATACTTGTTCCACACATATACGCATAATATCCGTGACCGTGAGTATAGGGAGGTTGTCCAGCTAAAGACACAGTGCCATCGACTGAGAGAATATAGGGATTATCGTAGCCTATCTCATAATGTCCTCCAGGTGCACAAATTTCCGGTTTATTAACGCCGTCAATTCTTGGCCCCCTACTACTATACGATGCTATCCATCCGTTTTTTGTTAGTGCTCCAACGGATATTGCTGAGTCCGCTGTAGCCGGGGAGCTAATTGTATGCTCTTCACTTGTGTAGGGTGGGTTCCACGTATTGTAGGATGACCATAAGAGGTAGCCGTGCACTTTCTGCACTTTATTGGCTGGGTTATGGATTTTTAACGTCCATATAGCACCGTCTAGGGGTGTGAGATTGTATATGCTTACTAAAAACTGACACGTATATCTTGGTGACATAGAGCTTGTGCAAGAAATATTTACTCCTGGTACGGCTATTAATGAGGGAGATGTAAAAGACCCTAGATAGTATTCGTTTCCATACGGTGAAATCAAGGAGAACTCTAAGTTGCTCCAAGGTTCTCTCCATAAGATGTTTAAATATATGTTTAGATCGTGTACATTAAATGTTAGGTTTATGTTGCTTAAAGCTGGTATTTCTACTTCAACGTGTTGATTGCTGCTGCCACCATTTCCAGCGGATACAACCGATATAATACCTTGTTTAAATAGGTCATCTACTGCTATGTCCCATGGGTCTGAACCGTCTAGGTATCCTATTGTTCCACCGAAACTCATGTTTATTACGCTGACATTTTGCTTTACAAGCCATGTCATACCATATATAACATTCTCGTATGTAAAGTATCCACCATTGGCAATAACATAAAGCTCTGCGTCTGGGGCAACACCATGCAACTTCATTAAGGTATGACCACCTAAGATTATACCCGCAACATGAGCACCATGTCCCTGCCCGCTTGAGTCAACAGGATTAAATTGTGACATGTTTACTCCACTAACATATACGTTATAGGGATATGATCTCTCATCAAGCACTTTCATAATTTTAGGTGTTCTTAGCATCTTAACAATATCACCTAGTGATGGTGCGCCATTTCCATCAAGATCTATTAGAATTCCGTACTCTACTTTTTGAGGATCATCAGGATCTGCATCAGGTTTATTATCGCCATCAATATCAACGAAGAGGTATTCATAACCTAAGTTGAATGCCCCGTCAGGCGCTAATATTACAAAATCCCCTGACAGTGCTCCTTGATTGGCTTTACTAACATTTACAACGTCTATGAAATAATAGTTGTAGAGTGAGCCATTTGGCAGCTCGACGTGAGTTCCATTTATAACTGTGCAGTTTTGTCCATCGTCATAGTAGAAGAATGGATGTCTCCAATCTATTCCTGTATCGATAAGCCCTATCTTGATACCTTTGCCGGTTATATTTCGGTTGGAGGAATCTTTTATGTAGTATGCATAGTTTGTACGTGTTGTGGTAGATGCATCCATGAGGTGGAAATCTGCAGTTTTAAGTCCTGAATCCAAGTAGAGTGTGAATGGAAACGATTCTAATTGTTTAATGGCTCTCTTAGTTGCCCTTATTAAGAAAACTCTGCTAGTATTAGAGAGGATTTTACACATGTTTTTAAGTTCATTGTATTCATACACATTAAGGCTTCTTTTGGTTACCAGTACCGCTGGGATGGTGTCATGGTTGGAGATTTTTGGCGATATGAGCAATTGCTTAAGTTCTGCGGATATTTTGAGGTCGAAAAGCTGTGGTTTTTCTATTAAGTTTGTTTGGTTGTTGTCACTTATTTGTAATTGGAATAAATGGGCAGAAGACGCCAATATTATGGCACATATCAATGTTAATGCCCACTTTTTCATGCTATACGCCCAAAAAGTTGTGAAGCATGGTTGACACACTAAAAATGAAAATTAGCATATCAACCATGCTTTGTTAACTATTACAGTTCGATCCTTTAATTTAATTTTTCTATGAAATAGAAAGACATTAAAATCGTTTTTGATATGGGTGCCAGAGATGCGTATTTTTTAACGTTTCCCATTTTATGATCCAAAAAATTGTATTTGTTATGCGCCCAACTGTCTGACAAATTGTGAAACTTTTACTTGTAAGTTATTAACAGAAAGTTTAATAAGGGAAAGCTAAGAGGATAGGTTTGGTGATAGATTATGCCTGGTTCACATGGTTCATTAAGTAAGGCTGGAAAGGTTAGGAATCAGACTCCGAAAGTGGAAGCTAAACCTAGGAGAAGTCCTGTTCCACGTGTGAGAAATAGAAAGAACTATATTAAGTATGTAATTCTTAAAAAGTCTAGTGGACAAGCTATTTGACACTCCATTTGACATTACTTGATTTTGTTGTTTGTTTACTTTTTCTCATAGAAATACTCATATCTTATTCTGACTTGTTAGTTTTGTAGAAGAAACTGGAATTTGAATATAATAAGGTATCATGAGTGATTTTAATTAAAGCGTGGTTCAACGTGAGGGATCTTGTTGGAAGTTGTTTATAAGGAGATTGTCGAGGAAATTTTGAGCCATAAAGTTCTAACGGAAGAAGAAGTTAATCGTATTAAAGCCTTAGTTTGTAAAAGATATGGTTTAGATAGGATACCTAGTAATTCTGAGATTTTAAATTTTGTTTCTCCCGATTTAAGGGAAAAGTTCCTGAAAATTTTGAAGAAGAAACCTGTTCGTACCATTTCTGGTATTGCTGTGGTTGCTGTTATGGCTAAACCTTATCCGTGTCCTCATGGCCGTTGTATTTATTGCCCCGGCGGCCCTAATTCTGTTTTCGGTGATGTTCCTCAAAGTTATACTGGCCGTGAACCCGCTACTATGAGAGCTTTGCATAATGTATTTAACCCTTATGCTCAGGTTAAAAATCGTTTAGAACAATTGAAAACTATTGGTCACCCCATTGATAAAGTTGAATTAATTATTATGGGCGGTACTTTTCCTGCCTATCCGCTTTGTTATCAAGAGTGGTTTGTTAGACGATGCTTAGACGCTATGAGCAATGAACCAACTTTAACCTTAGAAGAAGCTCAGAATAAGGCTGAGAAAGCCGCCATTAGGAATATTGGCATTACTGTGGAAACTAGACCTGATTATTGTAAAATAGATCACGTAGATCGCATGTTAAAGATGGGAGTTACAAGAGTGGAACTCGGTGTACAAACAATTTACAACTACATTTATGAACTGGTTCAAAGAGGACACACTGTGGAAGATGTTGTAGAAGCTACTAGAATATTGAAAGATACAGGGCTTAAAGTAACTTATCATTTGATGCCTGGGCTACCTGGTTCAAGTTTTGAACGTGATATTAGAGTATTTCAACGTGTTTTCTCCGATCCTAGGTTTAAACCTGATGAATTGAAGATCTACCCTACATTAGTTATTCCTGGTACCATTCTATACGATATGTGGCGAAAAGGTGAATACACCCCCTTAACCGATGAAGATGTTATTCGACTATTGGTTGAGGTTAAGAGGAAATATATTCCGAGATATGTACGCATTAAGCGAGTTATGCGTGATATTCCAGCAACAGTTATTGCTGCTGGACCTAAAAAGGGAAATTTAAGAGAACTTGTTTGGAAAGAACTTAGGAAATTAGGAGCGCGATGTTATTGTATTCGCTGCCGAGAAGTTGGCCACGTGATGTTGAAATTAGGATTAGAACCTGATGTTGAAAACATCAAGTTGAAGACTATGAAGTATGAGGCATCTGAAGGTATGGAGTTGTTTCTTTCATACGAAGACATTAAAAAAGATATTTTGATAGGTTTTCTTAGATTACGGATACCATCCGAGAAAGCGCACAGACCTGAGATTAATGAAATGCCTTCAGCAATTGTTAGAGAATTACATGTTTACGGTCCTCTTGTGCAGCTTGGAAAAACTCCCGAAAGGAAAGAATGGCAACATAGAGGTTATGGTAAGAAACTATTAAGAGAGGCTGAGAGGATAGCTAGGGAGGAATTTGATGCCAAAAAGATTTTAGTGACTAGTGGCATAGGAGTAAGAGAGTATTATTATTCTTTGGGTTATCGAAGAGATGGACCTTATGTTTCTAAATATTTAGTTTGAGGTGGATTAGAGTGAGTGAAAATGCTTACGAAGGTTATAGAGGAAAAGCAAGAAAAATTTTGGAGAAATTTAATGTTAAGGTTTGGAGTGTTGTAGAGATCATCACAAAGATTGGAGTTTTTCGCGGTATTATTTTGCCCAGATATCAGCTTGCTGATGATAAACATATTACGATTAAGCTTCCTACAGGGTACAATACTGGATTAAATGTTGATGAAATTATTGAAATAAAAGAAATTGGCTATGAACCTGGGCGATATAAACTTCCATCTCCAAGCGTTAAGCCCGATGAAAAGAAGCCAAGAGTTCCTTTATTAGGATGTGGAGGTACGATTGCTAGTAGGCTTGATTACCGTAGCGGTGCTGTTATTCCTGCTTTAACTCCTGAAGAGCTTTATAGTATGGTTCCTGAACTAGCAAATATAGCTTTCGTTTACCCAAGACTTTTATTCGAATTATTTAGTGAAAATATGACTTCTGAACATTGGATTAAGATAGCAAAGGAAGTTGAAAAGGAAATTAATGAGGGAGGAGCGTATGGAGTTGTTTTGGGTCATGGAACGGATACTATGAGTTTTACTGCTGCTATATTGTCTTTTATGTTAAGAGATTTGCCTGTTCCTGTCGTATTGGTTGGTTCCCAGAGAAGCAGTGATCGCCCTTCCAGCGATGCTGCTATGAACTTGATAAATGCGGTTACTCTTGCTTCCAAGGGTGATATTGCTGAGGTTACTGTCTGTATGCATGGTACCACAAGTGATAATTATTCGCTAATTCATAGAGGTACCAGAGTTAGAAAGATGCATTCTTCCCGTAGAGATGCATTCAGAACAATTGGTGATATACCGCTCGGTAAAGTTGAGAATGGGAAAATAATCATGTTTAAGAAAGATTATAGGAAGAGATCTAGTGGAAATGTCATTGCAGATGTAAAACTTGAGGATCGTGTAGCCCTAATATATTTCTATCCGGGCATGAAACCAGATGTTATACACCACTTTATTGATACTAGGTATAAAGGGATTGTAATCGCTGGAACTGGCTTAGGACACGTTTCAATTTACCTCTTTGATGCTATAAAGAGGGCAATTGATGAAAACATCCCAGTTGTTATGACAACTCAATGCCTCTGGGGCTTTGTAGGCATGAATGTTTACGAAACTGGTAGAGATCTCCTAAATTTGGGTGTAATTCCTGCTATGAACATGCTTCCAGAGGTAGCTTATATGAAATTGATGTGGATCTTGGGACATACGCAAAACATGGATGAAATAAGGAAACTTGTACAAACAAATATTGCCGGTGAGATTACTGAGGGAGAACCTTATAATGGATACGTTATCCTACAAGGAGGAATTCCAGGGGTCGATGAGTTTATTAAACAGCTTTAGACCTATTATCATCATTTGCTGGATGTAATCTCTTTTAATTTTTGTTGAAGCACTCTACTAACTGTTGCACCGTCAATCCTGCCCCTAACTTTGTTCATAACCATGCCCATTAGGGGACCAAAAGCTCCCATCCCACGTTTTTTGACTAAGTCTAAGTTTTCTTGAATAATTTTTTGGATGATTTCCTTAAGTTCGTCTTCTGAAATGGCTAGAACTCCTGCCTCCTTTACGATGTAATTTAGATCATGATTTGGATTTTTAGCCCATAAAGTTAATATGGTGGGAATTGCTTCTTTTGCAAACATCCCACGAGATAGTGCTTCAAACATTTCCTTCAAATGTTTTTCTGTAAGATTTTCTACCGGCACTCCATCTCTATGTAAAGCTTTTAATGTCTGAAGCAAGGTGGATGCTACAAGAACTGGCGATAACTTGTATTTTTTCACTATTTCTTCAAAAAATCTGTGTAATCCATCGTAGACAAGCATTTCTGCGAATTCTTTAGTTAGATTATACTCTTTAATTATTCTTTTTACTGCATCCCAGGGATATTCTGGGAGCTTCTTTCTTATTTCTTCTATCCTCTCTCGAGAGATCGTGAAGGGTGGAGTATCTGTATCAGGATATAATCTTGCCTGACCATGCAATTCTCTAATTAAAGAAGATGTCCCGTCTTCTTTTACTTGCCTAGTTTCTTCCGGCACTCCTTTTAAGGCCATTTGGGCGCGTTCAACGACCAATTTTAATGCTCGTCTAGCCTCTTTTTCCTCGCCAACAACTATTACAACAGCATCATTTTCAGTTTTTCCTACTTGTTCAAAAACTTTTTTGATTTCTTCTTCGGAGAACCCGTAAGATACTAGGTTTTCATCTGAGTGAATTATGCCTTTTAGTGTTGTATAGGCTTTTACTCTGTCTGCAAATTCTGTTCCAAACCTTCTATTTGGCTGTATTTCTCTGCCCAGTAATCCTCCAAATCCCTTAAGGTTTAAAGCTAGTACTTTTTCTCCTCTCTCTATGGCTTTCTTTACAAATTTACATTTTGTGTTTTTAAATATCTGTGTTACGTCAACAAAATGCTCCTGAATATCTTCTGGTTTTATGTTTCTATTATTAAGTTCATTTTTTATTTTTATGAGTTCAAGTTGTCTTTTTATTTCCATGTTTATGGCCTTAGGGATTAAATCTAAAAGCTGCACTCCCTTAAGCTCTACTCTTGCTCCACCTTCAATACTTACATTAATATCTTGTCTTATAGTTCCTAAGCCTCTTCTAGCTTTTCCAGTTGCTTTTAGGAGCGTGCCCAAACGCCTTGCAGCTTCTACTACTTCTTGAGGGGTTTTCATATCTGGTCCTGTTACTATTTCTACGAGAGGTATTCCAAGTCTGTCAAGCTTATAGTAGACAATTTTTCCTCTACTTTTTTTATCGTCTTTTCTTGCCGCTTCTTCCTCGAGATAAACGTGCAAAATACTTATTTTCTTCCCGTCAATGGGGATGTAGCCACCACCGCCCATATATATTGTTCTTTGAAAGCCACAAGGAACCGAGCCGTCTAGGTAGTTTTTTCTGCAGACATGCAGTTCGTCAACAATATTACAGTTTAATAGTAAGCAGATCATGATTGCTATATCTACAGCTTCTTCGTTTGGCGGAAATGGTGGTGTTTCATCGAATTCATATGAACATGTGGTGTCATTGTATCCTTCATAAATTATGGTTAGTCCTTTTTCGAATTCTCTTAGCATGGCTTTATCAAATTCTCCCATTTCTCCCATAACTGGCCTAAAAAATCTTTTAACGTAGAAATCAGGCTCATCTGTACGAAGAAGTACAGGACAACGGCAAAAAAGTTTTTTCTTTGTATCAAGTTGGACGTGAATCTCCAAACCAGCCTTAAACCCAAGTTTTTCGTAGTCAAATTCTTGTGTCATATTTTTCACCTATTTTTCGATTTTATCTTTAATTTACTCAAGGAATTCTACGGTGTCTATTATTCCATCACTATCCTCATCTATTCCTTTAACCACTCTTGCTGGGACATCTGGATTGTAAAAGTTATTTTCAGCAACTTCATCAAGATGCTTAACAAAGGCAATTATTGCTGCTCGCGTACCCCAGTATCGTTTTCCAGCCAAGATTAGGATGCCAGTTTCATCAGGGTTGAAGGGATTGGGTATTTTAACGATTATGCCGCATTCATCCTCGTAATATGTTTTGTTAGAGATTTTTGAAACGATGCGACTTTGATGAGTTATGTCAAAATATATAGGTAATTTTTCGTTTATTTTATATGTAACTGTATTAACAATTGGCCCGCCGACCAATATTAGGTTTCTTTTCATGTCTCCCTCCCTTATTTCTGTATCTAATCGAGTAATAAATTCCGGTTCGCAACGGGAGATTGATCCAAGAAATAGGGCTAAGTCTACTGCGTAATGTCCATCTCTTGCTTGACTTCTATATGGACCGTGAGAATCCGGACTTCCAATAACGATAAGGGTATCTAATTTTCCATTCTTCACGTGAGGGTATAGAAACTGTCTGGATTTTTCACTTAGCGGGATAGCGGGTAAAGGAAATTCTTCAACATCTTTTGGCTCAGCTAGGTTTAGTACTAGGTTGAGTGATTCCACTACGTAATATTTGGCTACAGCTCCCTTTTTTTCCTCTCTCTTTTGAAGCTTTATAAGGCCGGTTTTTTCTAATAGTTTAATATGATAATATATGGTTTGCTCATCAACCTTAAGGTAGTTGGCTAATTGACGCGAATACATTGGTTGAGAAGCAAGCGTTTTTAAGATTTTTAATCTTAATGGATTAGCAACCGCTAATATCTTATTAAAGTCATCAAGTAATGTGGCTGGAGCTGCGACATACTTTCCTTCTTTTTTAAATAATATGTAGGGTTCCAACGAATAACCTCCGTATGAAGATGTTTTATAATATTATAAATTATTTTATAATAGTTACCGTCAAATTCCTCGATAGTTATAGACAACTTAAAAAGTAGTTTTTGGTCTTCCAGTCGTCTAAAAAGGTTTTAGTTTTCGGAACAACTCATTATATGTAAAAGATGACTTAAACAATTCTAAATGTATTCTTAATAATGTTTAATTAGGTTACTAAAAATATCCCCCTATCAGCGTTGGGGGTTTATCAGTGTGCGGTATTATCGGTATTGTTTCGAATGACCGACATGTTGCAAGCTTACTAAGAGAGTGTCTTAAGAGATTGGAGTACCGTGGATATGATTCTGTGGGAATAACAACAATATATAACTCTACATTACACACTAAGAAAGATAAGGGTAAAATTGATGAAATACACCGAAAATTAAATTTTGATACGCTTCCTGGGCATATAGGTATAGGACATACTAGATGGGCGACACATGGTCCTCCTTCGAAGCGTAATGCTCATCCGCATATGGACTGTACGGGGAAAATAGCTGTTGTACATAACGGGATCATAGAGAATTTCTTAGAGCTGAGAAAGCAACTTGAAGAAAAAGGCCATGTATTCCAATCAGACACCGATACTGAAGTTATTCCGCATTTAATTGAGGAATATATAGCAACGGGTTACAATTTGGCAGATGCTGTGCGAGAAACACTTAAACAATTAAAGGGCTCGTACGCTATAGCTGTTATATATGCTGAAGAACCAGATAAGATTGTTTGTGCTAGGAAAGATAGTCCCTTAGTTATTGGAGTTGGTGAAAAAGTTGTTTATTGCGCATCTGATATACCAGCCTTCTTACCAATGACCAACAAGGTAATTTTTCTTAATGACGGTGAACTTGCAATATTGACGCCCTATAGTGTGACTGTGCAAAATCTTGAAGGTGAAGTTTTAACAAAGGAAGTCAAAATCATTAACTGGACTGCAGAGATGGCCCAAAAAGGAGGATTTCCTCATTTCGTTTTAAAAGAAATTCATGAACAACCTAGAGCAATAAGAGACACCCTAAGGACACGACAGGAATACGTGGATGTTTTTGTTGAAAGCATAATGAAAGCAAAGCGAATATATTTTGTAGCTGCTGGAACTTCTTACCACGCAGGATTAACTGCCACGTACATGTTTTCGAAGCTTGCAAAAACATATTCACAAGCAGTAATTGCCTCCGAGTTTCCAGAGTTTATTGGCGAAACTTTAGATGAAGACACTGTGATTGTAGCAATAACTCAATCAGGTGAAACAGCAGACACATTGACCGCCGTAAGACATGCAACGAAATATGGTGCAAAAATTTTGGCAATAACAAATGTCTTAGGAAGTTCAATAACAAGACTTGCTCATCACACCTTCTACATGCAGGCAGGGCCAGAAATAGGCGTAGTAGCAACAAAAACTTTTACAACTCAACTCGCAACTTTAGCATTAATAACAATAAACCTAGCAAGACAAAATGGAACATTAACAGACGTGGAAGCAAAGCAACTGTTTGAGGAACTATACCAGATACCAGCGAAGGTAAAGGAGATTATAGAAACCCATGAAGAAAGAGCAAAAACTCTTGCAGAGAAATGCTATCTTAAGAATAATTTTTATTTCCTAGGAAGAGGAATAAGCACTGCAACAGCATTAGAAGGCGCTCTGAAACTTAAAGAAATATCGTATATTCATGCAGAAGGATACCCAGCAGGCGAATCAAAACATGGTCCCATAGCTCTTATAGAACCGGGTTATCCATGTGTCTTTATAGCACCAATGGACGAAACTCATAAGCATATAATAGGGAATATCATGGAAATGAAAGCAAGAGGTGCAGAAATAATAGCGGTAATAGATAAAAGCGATCAAGACGTGTCACAACTAGCAGATACTGCCTTTAAAATGCCATCTACACCCGCTATATTCACACCAATAACCTACATCATCCCTCTTCAACTATTCGCCTATTATGTAGCAGTAAAAAGAGGAGCTGATCCAGATAAACCTCGTAACTTAGCAAAATCAGTAACAGTAGTTTAACCTAATTTAACAACTATTTTAAATTATTTACGAATTCTTTTGCAGGTTTTGCAGCAATAACTTAAGTTGAAGAGAAGTTTATAGAAATGTAGATATAATGCTTAGCATCTTAGTTTTATTGGTAGTAATCGGAGGTTTATGATTTGTGGATGATTTATAGGCCCGATGCTGTTACTGTTTGGCGTAATTCTGAAGTTAAGGATAGGCTTAGTCGATATTATGCAATTATGAACGATGAATTACCTGCTAAGTTTCTAGTTGCAAAAAAGGTTTCAGTTAATGTGGATTTAAATGAAAATATTGAAAAGCTTTGGTATATACACGAGAAAACTAGTGAGAAGTTTAGGTCTTTACTTAAGAAAATAGATGCTGGTGAAGTCCATCTTGAAAATCTAGATACTCCTAAGGTTTCTTATCTGGATCTAAAAATAGAAATCGCTTATCGTATTCTTCAAAAATGTTGTTTCTGTGAAAGACGATGCAAAGTCAATAGATTAAAAGGGGAAAGAGGTTTTTGTAGGATTGATGAGAAAGCAAGAGTTTCTACAGCTTTTCTCCATATGGGAGAAGAAGCTCCACTAGTTCCTTCTGGGACAATCTTTTTTGCTGGATGTAATTTTGGTCCTTGTGTTTTCTGTCAGAACTACGATATTTCAAATTATCCCGAAAATGGTGAAGAGGTAACACCGGAAAAATTAGCTAGAATTGTTAACAGTCTCAAAAGGGAAGGTGCGCGGAACGTCAATTGGGTAGGTGGAGAACCTACACCAAATGCGTATCATATAATCGCTTCTATGAAGCATACTACCGTAAATATTGCTCAACTATGGAATTCTAATATGTACTGTTCAAAGGAATTAATGAAACTACTTTTAGATATCATTGATTTTTGGCTTCCAGATTTCAAATACGGAAATGATAAGTGTGCTGAGCGTCTCTCAAAGGTTTCAAACTATTGGAATATAGTTTCCAGAAATCATAAGATGGCTTATGATGAAACTGTCGCACAGGGCACATCTGGTATGATCATTAGACATTTAGTATTACCGAACCATATAGAATGCTGCACCCGCCCAATATTAGAATGGATCGCTAAAAACTGCTCCAAAGCATTAGTAAACATCATGGGACAATACCGACCCCTATTTCAAGTTCCAGGAAACCCAGAATATAGTGATATAGATAGGCGCCCCACGGGAAAGGAAATGGAAAAGGCATACAAAATTGCAGATGAGTTATATATTTTGTGGAGACCAGTTAGCTGAATATTTAAACTATCAACACGGAGTAAACGAAGTGCATGAGTGAAGAAAAGCTATTTTTTCTCTTTTGAAAGCCACCATTCTAAGTATTCTTTTCTTCTTCTCTTTCTCTCTTCCTCTTCTGTAAGGTAGTTTTTTCTTTGCTCATTTCTAATTCTATCTAGTTCTTCTCTTTTTAAGGAAAGCCCGCATGTTTTACAAACATACATAAATCTATTGCGGTCCCATTTCATTTCTCCTCCACATTCTGGACATATGGGCATATTTACCACCATTTTAAATTATGAATGGTATCCACCCACCTCTTTTAACAAATTTTCCTTTTATAGCTATTTTTTCACCACAATATTTACATTTATTTCCTTCGGCTAAATTCCATTCAACTATATCAAAACCGAATCGTCTCACCAAAAGCTTACCACAGTTTGGACAATAGGTATTTTCACCGTCGTGGCCTGGAACATTACCCACATACACATAATGCACTCCTTCTTCTAAAGCTATTTTTCTAGCTTTTTCTATGGTGGATACTTGGGTTGGTGATACATAAGTCATTTTGTAGTGGGGATAAAACCTTGAAAAGTGTAGAGGGGTATCGGGACCGAGACTTTCAACCAGCCACTTGCAGAGAGATCTAATCTCGTCCGCATCATCATTATAGCCTGGAATAATAAGGTTGGTGATTTCAACATGTATACCTTTATCCTTCATCATTTCGCATGCTTCGAGTACGGGTTTTAAACTTGGTGCTCCACATAGCTCTTGATAAAAGCTATCTTTAAAAGCTTTAACGTCTACATTAGCGGCATCTATATGTGGTAAGAGTTCTTCTAATGCTTCTAAAGTGATGTAACCGTTAGTGACAAGAACGTTGAATATGCCTTCTTTATGTGCAATTTTGGACACATCAAAGACATATTCCCACCAAATTAATGGTTCGTTGTACGTGTAAGCAATAGATTCACATTTGTAGCGCTTTGCCAATTCTACTATTTTTTCCGGTGAAATTTCTTCAGTTTTTATTTGACCCGGTGATGATTGTGATAAATGCCAGTTTTGACAAAATTTACAGAAAAGATTACAGCCTACTGACGATATTGAAAACGCTAAACTTCCAGGGTAGAAGTTGAAAAGCGGCTTTTTCTCTATTGGATCAACGGCCATTGCTGATACTGATCCGTAAATTAATGTATATAATTTTCCATCTATGTTTTTTCTTGTTCTACATGCACCCACTTTATTGATTTCTAATACACAATGTCGTGGGCAGAGATCGCATCTTACCTTGTTATCTGGTAGCTTCGTGTAGGGTGCAGTTGCTTCCTTTATCATTTTGCTTCCTCCTACTCGTATTCACCATTGTTTTGAATAAAAGTCTTTCTATACTTTTGTAAATTGTCTAATTTAGAACCAGCATCTTCCGATACATGTTAATAACTATTAATCTTATTATGTGTAGTTAATTTGAAAACTAAATTCATGAATTTTATTATGAACAATCTCTATTAAACTCACACACGATTAGTGAAAAAAGGTGTAACATATGGGCCAATACTTCTTTGTTGTTTCGGGAGAACTAGAATCTTTACCTTTTGCTGAGATAAAGGCTATTTTGGAAAGTGAAAATATCAACTACAGAGTTATTGATACGTTGGATCAAGTAATTATATTAGAATGTTCTGATAATCCGTGCAAAATTATTGCTAAACGAGCTGCTTATACACATGTATGTTGCAAATTAATATTTTATTGCGAAGCTAACATTTTTGATATCGAAAGCCGTATAAAAGACTTATCATTTGACGATTTTTTGACTGGGAAGTCTAGTTTCTCTATTAGAATTAAACGTATAAAACAATCTTCTCCCCACATAAGTACCATCAAATTAGCGAAACATATCGGGACAAACATACTGAAAGATGTAAAGAATATCAAGGTTGACTTGGAGACCCCTGATATTTCTTTTTACGGCGTTTTAACAGGAGAGGATTTCATTTTTGGTGTTTGTGAGGCTGAAATTGATCGAGGCGCCTTTAATTTTAGGGCTACACATTTGCGTCCATATATGCATCCAAGTTCTATGAGCCCGTTCCTTTCTAGACTTTTAGTTAACCTTTCTAGAGCAAGAAATAACAGTATTTTTTACGATCCTTTTTGTGGAGCGGGTGGGATTCTAATTGAAGCTGCCCTAATAGGCTGTAGAGTTATTGGTTCCGATATCAGCCCTAAAATGGTTAAAGGTGCTATGTATAATTTGAGACATTACGGTTTAAATGTAAATGCGCTGCTTGTTGCCGATGCAAGATTTGTAAGAATTTTGAAAGTTGATTCTATTAGTACTGATCCCCCCTATGGAATTTCTTCCTCTACCATGGGTAGTCCTCTTAAGAAACTAATTTATGAATTTATTGAAAACATTCCGTCAATGCTTAAAAAGGAGGGTTGTGCTGTGGTTGCCACTCCTATTTGGGTTCCAACAGAAGAATTTATTGCATCTTCTGGTCTTAAGCTTGTTGAAGTTTATTTAATGCGTGTTCATAAGAGTTTAATACGCAAAATAGTCATTTTTAGAAATATATGAGGTGTCCAATTTGAGAATCATTTTTTTGGGGACCTCGGGTAGTATGCCAACAAAAGAAAGAGGGTTACCAGCTATTGCCATTAGGAAAGAAAGTGAACTACTACTTTTTGATTGTGGAGAGGGTACCCAAAGACAAATGTTTAAATTTAATTTAAAGATGGGAAAATTATCTAAAATATTTGTTACCCACCTTCATGGTGACCATGTACTTGGCATACCAGGTTTAATTCAAACTTTTTCACTTTTAGGCCGAAATAAGCCTCTAGAAATTTATGGTCCTCCAGGTTTACATGGGTTTCTCGAAGCCATTTTAAAAACTGTTAAATTTACATTAACTTTCGATATAAAAGTCCACGAGGTTGAAAAAGGGATCGTGGTTGACGGCCGAAATTATTACGTAGAATGTATGCCAGTTGATCACGGAATTTATACTCTTGCTTACGCCTTAATTGAAAAGCCTAGGCCCGGAAAATTTTCTCCTGAGAAAGCCGAGTCACTTGGAATACCTAGGGGTCCCTTGTGGAAGAAACTTCAATTAGGTGAACCAGTTACGTTAAAAAATGGGAGAGTTATTCATCCAGAACAGGTTATTGGGGAGCCTAGACATGGAAGAAAAATAGTTTATAGTGGGGATACCAGGCCTTGTGATGAAATGGTTAATTTTGCGCGCAAAGCTGATCTCCTAATTCATGACGGAACCTTTAGCTGGAGTTTAAGAGAGAAAGCTATGGAAGGTGGTCATTCAACAATTGCTGATGCAGCGGAAATTGCCTTAAAAGCTGGTGTAAAAAAATTAGTACTTTTTCACATTAGTCCAAGATATACTAAGGATGATATACCAAAATTAGAAGAAGAAGCCAAAAACATTTTTTCTGAAAGTATTATCTCATATGATTTTTTAACTATCGATATACCTTATTCATCTTGAATATCTATTTCAAATATGGGCTGTCCTTTTTTTGTTGGAGGTGCAAGCCAATCTATAACTTTATGAGGATCATCTGCCATAATTTGTATAACAATTGGACCAAGAGGCGTTTCAGCATAAGCGTCGCAAAAATGTATCTTACCCATGAACGCAGCTTGCTTGCGAAGATAAAATATAATGGTATTCCCGCTCATACTTCTTTTAAATACTGAGCGAGCCGTATCAAGTATCTTTTGTTCTCTTAACAAGCGGTGGAGAGATTTTAACCCTCTACTTCCCTCTATTTCTCCTATTAGGTACGTTTTTCTACCTATTTTCTCTATTTTACAGTCAATGTTTGGTATAATATTTTCAATTGCCTTTTTCACTTTATTTACGTCTTCAGTTGGATATATTGGAGCTTCGACTCTTATTTTTATCATGAGTTAACCTCGATTACGTTATTGGGTATCGGAGGCCAAATTTACTAGAATGTTTTTTAAGATACTGATTACTTTTTCCTTAAATTCCTCTTCGGTTCCTTCATTCTCTATTTTAAAAAATCTTACATTTTCTTTTAATATTTTTTTGGCAATGTTAATTACTTTTTTATATTTTTCTTCTTCCCAGACATCTCTCTGTAT
>JAEOSG010000212.1 GCA_016840485.1 Candidatus Baldrarchaeota archaeon | reverse complement strand
CGTCAGATGTGTATAAGAGACAGGTTTATGATTTGGAATGGTGTCAAGGATATCAATTTTTCATATTCCTGTTGATATATTGCAAATACGTATCTGATTATATATGGTATTTTTGCTGCTTAATGCTTTTATTTTTGAAGATCTTTGTGTGTTGTTTTCTTTCTACGTAATTCAGCTATGTTTTTGTTTAGATGTTGTTGTTTATTTGTTTTCAGACTATTTGCTTTTGATATTACTGATATTTAAAATCTCTAATTATGCCAATATTTGATAGGGTATGTGCCTCCGAGTTGACATCTATATGGGACGTGGTGAGTGATGGACAATGATTTATGGGATGTAGTTTATGCAGCTTTTTTGCATGATATTGGGAAATTTAGGCTTCGAGCTGGTTTAAAAGGTCTTGAAGTATCTACTGGTGAAGTTATAAATGTTCATGAGGCTCATAGCTTTGTTTTTGTTCGGGACTGTCTTCCCGAAAAAGTTGTTAATAAGGAAGTTGTTTTGTATCTTGTTGGAAAGCATCATAATAGATTGGGTGAAGTTCTTCCAAAGATAAACATCTCAGAAGTGTTTGTTAACATTATAAAGAGCGGTGATCAGCTCTCAGCTGCAGAAAGGGAGCCAGAGGATTTTGCACGTGATTTATATCAGCCGCTAATTAGTATTTTGACGAAGGTTGAGCTTGATAAGAAAAGTAATGATATAGGTTATCTTTCCATCGATCCGCTCAGATTAGAAAAAGATGTTTTATTTCCTAAGAGAAGAGAGGAAGCTAGATGTAGTGAAGTTGCCTATAAGAAGCTGTGGTCCATGTTTGAAAATGAATGTAAAAAGATAGGTGAATTGGCTAACTATCTTTCTTCAGAGAAATTTTTTACTGTTCTTTACTATTTGCTTCTTAAGTATACGTTCTTTATTCCTTCCGCCGTTTACGAAACTGTCCCCGATATTTCTCTTTTTGAACACCTTAAAAACAGTGCAGCCATAGCGGCATGTCTTTATTATAGGAGAGTTAAAGAAAAGGTTTCAGGTGGAAATGAATTTCTACTTGTTTATGGAGACATATCTGGAATACAAAGGTTTATTTACACCATAACATCTAGAGGCGCACTTAAGGGTTTAAAAGGTAGATCTGCTTACATTTCTTTTCTTACCGAGGCTGTTGCAAAACATATTATTGTTGAATTAGGTTTACCTCTAACAAATATTATTTATTGTTCTGGTGGTCATTTCCTTATTTTAGCTCCAAATACTGGTAGAGCGAAAGAAACGCTCAAGAAAGTTATTAAAGATGTAAATAAATGGCTGGTTGAAGCGTTTGCAGGTAATCTTTATTTTGCAATTGACTATGTTGAATGTTCTGCTGAAGATATAAGGAAGAAAATTACTAGCAAAATGGATGAAGTGAAGTTAAAGGTCGCGCTTAAAAAGCAGCGCAAATTTTCTGAGATAGTCTTGGATGCTTATAATAAGGTCTTCGAAATGGAGGATGTGCGTCCTGAATATGCTAGGTGTGAGATTTGCGGAAGCTATAGAAAGGTTGAGGTTCGTGATGACGTTAGGATGTGTGAGTTTTGCAGGGATGTCGACTTATTAGGTGGGAAGTTGAGAAATGCAAAATATATTGTTGAAATTATTTGTGGAAAAGATGAAAGTCCTTTTATTGAGGAAAGAGAGTTTGAGGGGATTTATAGGTTTCCTAGGTTTGGTATTTACTTTTATGTCACATATAGCTATGACGAATTGGTTACTTTTCTTAAAATCATTAAGAAAGGGGTGAAAATTGCATTATATGTATTAAATGATACGGATTTTCTTTCAGATGATTTAATCCGGATATCTAAAGATTATGGCGCACCTTTGGGTTTCAAGTTTATTGCTACGTCTACTCCGGTTAAAAACGGTAAAATAATGAGTTTTGATGAATTGGCCAAGGAATCTAAGGGTGCTCATTATATTGGTGTATTAAAAATGGATGTTGATAATCTTGGCCGTGTGTTTAGTGAAGGTTTGAGGGAGGAGGAACGTACTTTTTCGAGAATTTCTACTTTAAGTTCGCTTTTATCTTTGTTCTTTGAGGGTTACGTAAACAAGATATGTGAAGAAAGTGTTGTAACAGATAATTATCGAGAAAGGTTCAAGGATAAAGTTTACGCTATATATTCTGGTGGAGATGACCTACTCATCATTGGGGCATGGTCTTATATATTTGAGTTAGCCTTTAAGCTTAGCGAGGAGTTTAAGGAATATGTTATGAGTAATCCGAATTTGACCGTTTCAGGTGCTGTTTCTATTGTTCATCCAAAATATCCTGTTTATCTCTTTTCTGATGAGGTTAGTAATCTACTAGAGGAGAAAGCTAAGAAAAAGCCCGGAAAAAATAGTTTAGCTATGTTTGGTGAGGCTTTTTACTGGGACAATGCGAGATCCGTTAAGCAATTGAAGGATGAAATTGTCAGAATGGTTGAGAAGGGGAAAAATGGTAAAACTGTTTCGAGAAGTTTTATACAAAGGTTATTTGACCTTTATTACGTTTATGATCGTCTTGAGAGTACTGCGATTTTCAGAGAAAGGTTGCATTACATGTTAGGGCGATATAAGGAAATGTATAAGGATTTTGAAAGTGAATTGGAGAATATAAAGCCCTTAATCTTAGAACATATGTGTTGGCTAAATGTTCCCGCTAGGTGGGCTGAATTAGAAACTAGAAAGGAGGTAGGAGGAAGTGAGTTTTCAGACTAGTAGGTTTAGTTATGAAAGAGGTGAAGTAAACAGAATAATTAATGAAATTAAGGGAAGGAAGTCTTTTAAAGAGATAGATGTGGAAACAATAGATTCATGGGGAGAGACGCTTGGAAAAATGTTATCTAGGAACTTAAAAACTTCACAGATCAGAAGAATTTTTAGCGAATTTAAAAAACTGCATACCGAGATTAAGTCGGGAAAAGTGGAGAGAATAAGAGAAAAAGTACTTTTACTGAAACCACGGCTTGCATACGTTGCTGGAAGACACGCAGAGGCAAAACCCTTGACTAATGTGCTATCAGAAGGAATAAAGAAGATTGCAGATTTAGAGGACTATGAGAGGTTTTTCCAGTTGTTTGAGGCAATTTTAGCATATCATAAGTATTATGGAGGGAAAGATTAAATGTCTGAGGAAAAGTTAAGGCTTTTAAGCAAAATTGTAATAAAAGGGAAAATCTTATGTGTTACAGGTCTTAGAATTGGTGGTCCGAGGGTTGGATTGGAAATTGGTGGTTTAGATAACCCTGTAGTTCGTGATCCGGTGACTAATCAGCCTTACATACCCGGTTCATCATTGAAAGGGAAGTTAAGGTCGTTGCTTGAGAAAAGTTTAGGGTTAGATTTGACGACTGTGGTTAGAGGACCGCCGAAAATCAGAATACACATTTGTCATGACGAAGAAAAATCAAAGAAATGTGCTGTGTGCAGAATTTTCGGTGTACCGGCGGAAAAAGCTGTTATGCCTACGAGAATTATTGTGAGGGATGCAACTTTAACTGAGGACTCAATAAAGATGTTGGAGGCTGCCGAAACTGATTTACCATTTACCGAAGTAAAATGGGAAAATGTGTTGGATAGGATTACCTCTGCGGCAAGTCCAAGGCAGACGGAGAGGATTCCTGCTGGGGCAGAGTTTGATTTTGAAATCGTGTACAATATTTACGATGATGTGGATAAGGACTATTTAAGGTATGTTTTTGAGGCTATGAAGCTGCTTGAAGACGACTATTTAGGCAGCAGTGGAACTCGCGGCTACGGTAAAATTGTTTTTAAAGATATGAAAGTTTTGGAGAGAACAGTTGAATATTACAAAGGTAAGGAGCAGGAAAAAGTCCTTGGAAAAGGTTCATATGACAGTGTTAAAGATTTAATTGATGATTTCGCTAAAATAAGGGAAATGCTTTGAACGTTGGAGATAGGGTACAGTGAAGACCTTTATGTTGAAGTTTCATAGATCTGCGAGGTTCGGTGAATTAGGGTTAGGCGAGGAATCAGTATCTCCCATTCTTCACTCTGATACCTTATTTAATGCC
>JAEOSG010000067.1 GCA_016840485.1 Candidatus Baldrarchaeota archaeon | reverse complement strand
AGATGTGTATAAGAGACAGGATTTTTCCATTGAACCTTTATGCATCTGATGCACTACATCTTTCAACAGCACTACACTATAAAACAAAAATAATGTTTGTAGATGACTTTCATTTCACACGATTAAAGGACAAAATTAAAAAGCCAAAAATATTATCGATAACGGAAAACAAAAAGAATATACAAAAAATATTAAGTAAATGACTTCTTTTCTTCTACTCTAACAGTTCAAAGTTTTATATTTGCTAGCTTACTCCTATTTTTTCCACTCTTATGGTGTCTGTTGCTCCAGCAGTCATACCAGCAGTTAAAATCACTATATCACCTAGGGTAATTTCCTGCTTCTTCTTAAGAAACTCAATTATCTTCGGAAAAGCTTTCTGAGGATCTGTTTCATCTATAGTATATGCTTTTACCCCTCTAAGTAACCCTAACTGTCTTGCAGCTTTCAACATTGGAGTAAACGCGTAGACACTGTTTGTAGGCCTATATCTGGCAAGCCTGTAAGCAGTGGTTCCTTTTCTTGTATAGGCTGCGATCTTTGCTTCTAAAGACTCAGAGAGTTGAACAATACCGTGAGCAAACCTATCGTACAATTCTTCCTCCCTAGGTTCAACCTCCATAATACTACCCTTTTCGCCCTCCATTATTATTCTGTTAAGCCATATAACACTTTCAACAGGATATTTACCAATTGCCGTCTCTCCGGTTAAAAGTAAGGCGTCAACTCCTTCTCTAATTGCTGTAACTACGTCCACAACTTCCGATCTAGAGGGCACAGGGTTTTCACACATAGAATCAAGTAGCTGTGTTCCAATTAAAACGGGTTTTCCAAGCTCTCTAGTTGTTTTAACAATACTTCTTTGAACTTCGGGTATCTTTTCCAAATCGTAGTAAATTGCCAAGTCTCCTCTAGCCACAAGAATAGCGTCACTCTCCTTAACTATCCACCTAAGGTTTTCGACACTCCTCTTGGTTTCGATTTTCGATAAAATCTTAATGTTTTCTCCACCTAAACTGTTAAGTATCTCTCTTAGCCCTTTTACGTCCCTGGCTGTTCTGACAAACGACAAGCCAATATAGTCAAGGTCTTTTTCAACAGCGAACTTAACATCTTGAACATCTTTTTCACTTAATGTTGGAAGAGGAATATCCTTACCTTTAATTGCTAAAGTTTTCTCACTTTTAATAACACCGTCAACAAGAACCTCAGCTTTAATCTTAAAGTCTAAAACGTTTCTAACATTTAAAACAACTCTTCCACTTTCGATTAGAACAACATCTCCTTCTTCAATCATACTATAAAGTCTTTCATTAGGTATTGGAATCTCCTTTTTCTCAGCATCGCCTTTCTCATCGTTAATTAAATATACGGTGTCTCCTCTCTTTACGGGTAATTCTTCAATTTTGCCGACTCGAACAACAGGTCCCTGTAAATCCCCCACAATAGGAATGAAAAGCTTTTTGCGTTCCTCTATCTCCCTAATAATTCTTATAATTTTCTCTTTCTCCTCATGCGTCCCATGTGAAAAATTCAGCCTAAAACCGTCAACTCCAACCCTTATAAGTCTCCAAATCATATTTTTACTAAATGTTGAAGGACCTAAGGTAACCAAAATTTTAGTCTTCCTCATAGCTACATCTCCCAAATTACCAGCAATTAGTTCAACATAAATAAAGTTATGAATATATAAAGTGAGTGGTAATTAAAATCAATAATCAGATTTTATATTCTGTTGAAATAACTTTTCGGGCGCTTGCGCTTCATTCTGACTTTTTCTTCAATTAACGATAATAATATGAACTTTTTTCAATTTACTATTTAAATCCCGTCTTAAATCTACAATAAAACTTAATAATTGGCACCTTAAATTGTTACTTTTAATAGTAATAGGTGGTACAACAAATTGGTCATACCGCTTAGTCCATCTAAGATACCAAATGAGATCGTACAGTTCTTTTCCCTGGAAGGAAACTTCACATTACTTATAAAAGGAAGTGCCGGAACCGGAAAAACAATATTTGCACTTGAATGTCTAAAAAACCTTACGAACCCAAACTGCAGCATATACTTCTCTACGAGAACTCATCCCAACGCTGTATACAGTCAACATCCTTGGATCAAAGACTTCTTGGCTCCTGAAAACATTGTTGACACAACAGGATCACCATTCATTCTTACCCGACAAGCTGATACAGAGATGCCAAGAGAATTTTTGCGGTATTCAACGCTTCCTGACTTTCTAAAGTACGTATATTCGAGAATAGAAGAGATAAACAAAAGAGGTCAGCCATTTTTAGTAGTTGATAGTTTTGATGCAGTTTGTAATTTCTTAAACATGCCTTTTGAGCGGGTTGCCACAGAGTTCATCAACTTTGCTCAAAGCCTAAACATTAAAACAATATTAATCTCGGAACATACTGAGGAAAGAGTCTTAGACTACATAGCCGACGGCGTTGTTGAAATGCGATGCACATTTCTAAAAGGAAGAATATTTAGAAAGATGATATTGAAAAAGCTAAGAGGTGTTGCAATAAAATCCCCTATTTACCATTTCACTTTAAACGATGGAAGATTTATTAGTTTCTCTTCCATAAATCTCGGGGACATTTTAAGATCTGCATTAAAAAACCGTTACGCTTTCAACCTGGGAATAAGGTAATTATGAATAAAATAATTGATACATGGAAAATTAGTCCTAAAGCGTTTATTCTCTTGGTAGAAATTAACACCCGCCAGATAGAAGAGGTAAGTCACATTTTCATTGCACCATTAATAACGATGTTTCTTAAGGGCGGATATTCGGGCATTATAACACCTATGAAAGATGATGAACTAATCAGATTCCTAGCCCCCCACGCAGACATAGTTAAACAAGCATCAAACCGCTTTCTCTCTCTATACCCTGAAATTAAAAAAGAAGATGAGAGAAAAATAAATAACTTTATCGAATTACTTCAAAGAAATATAAATAAGCTACGAAATAATAAGAAGAGGCCGATCTTCCTTCTCGTAAACTACGACTTGCTGAAAGAAATCTTCGGAGGAGAATCAACAAAAAACATTATAAAAAAGGTCATTTCAAGCATGATTAGAAGCGACATATGTATAATTGCAACATCCTATTTCAACAAAATAGAGAATGAAAATCTAGAAAAAACAGCGACAGCGATTCTTAAAATTTTTGAAGAACATGGAAAACTCTTCGTATATGGTGAAAAGCCGTACACAGAAATTTTTGGAGTGACATTTCAAGAGAAAGAGAAACAAGTTGAGGTAAGCTTTATACCAATAACATAAGATTCAAATTCCAAATTTTAATTAATTTAACAATCATAATAGATTAAAGCGTTAAAGAAAGATCGATTGTAAGATTGCATAAGTCATTAAGTTGAAACAAGAACCAATATGTCTCATGCAGCATTTGCGACCTAAGAAACCTAAATAGAACGCTTTACATTCTGATAGGTTCTCTAAGACTGGGATTTTACTCCACACTAGGGTATATTAGGGGAAAATACTTTCCAATAATATCTCTTGGAAGGTGATTTTGTTGATTGCAGCGGTTTTTGATATTGATGGAGTGTTAATTGATCCAAGCAAACGTTTAGAAAAATGCTTAGAGGAGCAGGGAGTAAAGTCTTTCACTGATTTAGATAGACGTAGAAAAGAAGCTTTTTGGAAATGTTTCCTAAGCGATAAATATATGGATTTAGACGAGCCGATCATTGAAAACATAAGATATGTGCAGAAATTGAAAGAAAACGGTGTAAAAATCATATTGCTAACTGGTAGAAGGGAAGATACGCAGAAAACCGCAACTCTATCGCAGTTAAACAAGTGGAAAATACCCTATGTCAAAATCTTTTTTAGGAGGAGAAACGATCGCAGAAAAGACTACATATACAAAGCAAGCATAATAAAACTCCTATTAAAAAGAAACTACAAAATTCTAGAAATATGGGATGACATGGAAGAAGTAGCTAAAAAACTAAAAGAAGTAACTCCAGAAACAAAAATTATACTTTATAATCCCTATACAAAACAAAAAACAATACTATAACTTCAAAAACTGAAAATAAGAGTATTATTAAGACAAGGCACAGTGTAATCGATATTTAGAAATATTTTACAACATTACTTACTCTCTTTAAAACAGCCCCTCTTTAATCACAATTGTTTTTACAACTTTTCTATCAAAAACTTAAAAATGTTCTATTTTCTAATCTTTCTATCAAAATGGGATAAAATTGCTTTAAAATAAGTTATTTTACAAACCAAAAGCCTATATTATCAAAAAAGTTGAAAACACAGAAATTAAAGATGTAGAATTGCAGGATCCATCGATTTTATTTATATTCACCAATAATGCTTTTTGCTGTAAAGATAGCTGAAAATACCACGAGAAAAGATAAAGGCTTCAAACTGCCGTCAACTTACGTAATAATCGTTCAATTCAAAGTATTAAAGCAAAAACACGTAACTAAGTCAAAATAAGTAACGTTATGTCTCAGATGCAAGACAATGTTAATATATCATTTTACACCAACTTTGTTATAGTACTTATAATATCATATTGAACTCTTGAGGTAGAATAATTATGAGTGACAGATATTGCCCATATTGTGGAGCAAGACTACCTGCAGGCGCAGTTTTCTGTCCAAATTGTGGTGCTAACGTCACAGAAAAAGCAGCAGCTCCGCCAGAGAAACCAGTTACGCCACCAACTCCACCACCTGCTCCATCCAAGCCAGCACCAACCGTTGCAACGGCTGTTGCAACGATTCAAGATGCAGTTAGAAGAAGATCAGAAACAGACACGAGAATGTCAGGTGCTTGGATACTTGTTGTAATCTTTTCACCTGTGCTTTTAGCTATCGGCATTATAATGCTATTCATGGGAATGTATTCCCCAGTACTATCCCTAATGGGCTTTGGAATAATCCTTATTGCAACAATTCTAGCCGCAATTCTCTACTACAGGCTAATAAATAGGAGAAACAAGCATTTTATGAGAAGCAGAGTGTTGAGAGAAGGATTGATCAGATATGTTGAAAGCAAAGCTGAAGAACTAGGAAAATCGCATGACATACTTTCCGAACTTTCCACAATGAGGATGGTACACTCAGAACTAAGCAGTGAGGAAAGCGACAAATCAGCAGGCCTATATGCAATATTATCAATTATCGTTCCGTTCGTCTCGCTATACGTCATGTACTTCCTAACAAAAGACTTCGTAAGACACGATACAAAGGAAAGAGCATTCTTCCAGGCACTATCCGCAGCTGCTGGCAAACTAGGCATTCCAGTACAGTTCCCATACTGGAAAGAACTACCGAAAAGATCTGCAGGCCTATACCTAATATTAACGATCGTTCTTAGCGGTCTATTTGCAATCTACTGGATGTGGACCCTCATAAAAGACCCACATCAACATTTCGACGCACACTCAGTTTTTGAAGACGCCTTTGTGCAAACGCTCCGCTAGTCTTCATCACTTAACTCATTTTTTCTTTCTCTTATATCGCTAAAGCAATAAGGGCAAATTACCATATCGAATGGTATTTTTCTTCCACAAACTTTACAGCGAATATATTTACTTACTTGTTTTTCTTCTTCTTTCAAGAAACGTGAAATAACGAAAAAAGTTGTGGAGAGAACCAGTAGAACCACACCTATCAAAATTGTTACGAACCTAAACTTGTAGAATTTCGGTATAAGAATAACTAGACCACTACGCTCTAAAATAAAGGTCGAAGATATCCATCCGATCGCGCACCATGTTAAGAACACGCTTAGTAACGTTAACATTCTCTTGGATGACATGAGTTTTCTAACCTCCTAAAACCCTAACATAATTGTTCCAAGATTAAATAGGCCGTGAACAATCATCGCTATCGCAAGAAACACGAAATATTCTCCCTCGTCATAGTTATCCCAGTTTCCAACACCATATGAAGCAATGGTAGTCGCCATTAAATGCATAGGTGTACTTAACAAAAACCGCAGTAAAAGAAGCCAAACTGCGCTATGCGTACCAAAAGCATTAACAAATAGCCAGAAATACGATAAATTTTCAAGCAGCGAAAAACCAAACGCCGATGTAACACTTAACTGCATCCACTCAACAACATTTATTTCAAGATTTTCCTGCGTCTTAAGGAAAAGGGGAGGAAGAATCTTGGCAAGCTCTTCTGCAAAAGGAGACAATATTACAACAACAAATATTAGGAAAACTCCTGGTTGAAGATTAGTGAAACCCACAAACGGTAGTAACATAAGCATTTGACTTGAGCTGAAAAGTGCAGCCGCAATTCCAAATACGGCTCCCAGTAAAAGAGACACTAAGTAGTGGGCACGAGTAACATGTATCAACCTCAATGCACCTTCTAACATCAACTTATTACATTGCTTGGCAGTTAATTAACAACTTGAATGTATACCCAATTCTAAATAAATCTTCTCCAAACACTTCGTAAGACGAATGCAAAACTACTAATTAACGGTAAATTAAGATGTATTCTAGTTTTCACATGTTTCCAGTAATCCCAAAACAGTTAAATGTAAGTAAATTTACAATTACGTGAATTATAATCTAAAACTTAAAGCTTATGTGAAATTTCTTCAAATTATAGAGTTAAGAGAACTTAGGGGTGTTACTTATGAAGCTTTACCTAGTTCAACATGGAGAGGCAAAAAGTAAGGAAGAAGATCCTTCAAGACCGTTAACCGAAAAGGGTATCAAAGACGCTGAAAAAGTTGCGGAATACATTTCAAAGCTTGGTGTAAAAGTTAAAAAGATTTTTCACAGCGGAAAATTAAGAGCAAAACAGACAGCAGAAATATACGCTAAATATCTAAAACCTGAAGACGGAGTTTCGGAAACAGATGGACTAAATCCTTTAGATCCACCTGAAACATGGATTAAAAAACTAAAAAACATAGACGAAGACATAATGCTTACAGGACATCTACCACACCTCAGCAAACTTGCATCAGCACTAGTAACTGGGGATGAAAACAAAGAAATAATAAAGTTCAGAAATGCTGGAGTAATATGCCTCGAAAGAGATGAACAAAGCAAATGGAAAATATTATGGGCAATACCACCAGAAATGGTCCCATAACCCCAAACAATAAACGTAACTGAAATAAAGTGCTATTATAAAGTTATCCAAACACCATGCTTCTTCCAACATCTTAAAACATTTTATAAAAATCATCAAAACACAAAGATGCAAACAGCACAGGCATATCGCCAAAAATGACAAAATATATCTATATTTCGAGTAACGGTTTGAAATGTCCGGTTTTTGGCTCTAAAATGAAGCCTCCATTCCTTAGTTCTTCTAAATAAAGCTTTAACTTGGTAAGGTCTCGTATTCCAGATGCTTCTGCAATTTCGTCAATTGTAGGGCAACCATCTGAGCACGAGCAATTCTTGTAAAGTTTAACCACTGCTCTTAACACTTTCACGTTATATCGACTTGGGAGACGAGTTGTATCAAATCCTTCTTTTTTCCAAATGTATCGATGTAAAAACATCTCAATATATTCTTTAAGCGCAGGTTCAAGCACATAGTCCCAAGACTTCTTAACATCCTCATAAGTAATTTTCCGTTTTCCTAAACCTCTACATATCGACAGCGCAATTCTAATAGCGCTGAGTGGTTTCCCATCAAAATTAGCGTCAAGAACACGATGCCTAGCACAATGTCTCCAATCAAGTTCAAAGCTTTCCCGAATGTCATTCAACCTCTTCTCAATATACCTTATTGACTCTTCCTCATCATGTGCTGAAAACTCAGGGCAAATATAAAGATATGTTAAAACATTTTTCGCAATGAGAGAACGATATTCTCGAGGAAATTTCCCGCTAAACTCTGCATCTACCAAAGCTATCGGAGCATCGGGATAACCCATTACCGACGGGTCTGCAAGAGATGAAACTGAAACCTCTCTGTGGTCAAAAGGATCTTTTCTCTTAGCACAAATCTCTAACAACACTTTATCTCTTCGTAAGGATCCGCACTCCAGTCTCCAAGGTCTCTTCACATAAACATCTACTCCTTCCAGTTTAATAGGCGGAAAGTCTCGCATCGTAAATTCTTCTGGCAAAATTTCACGCAAATAACGAACCATGTACTTTGGTAACATTTTACCAACTTCAGTTTCTATACCAGCTGTAAACCCGCCCACAAAACTTCTATGTGGAGGACTTGACACAACCAAGCTTAACAATAACTCTCGAAAATCTTCACGCAAACTCCACTCCTGAAACACCAAATTGCCAAGTTCTTTTCTGTCTATCTCAGGTTTAACATTACTCAACGGAGATTTTTCAAATCTCCAAGATTCTAAACGCAAAACACTATCAAAAGCAACACTTAACTCCCTACTTATTCTGCCAGTTAAAGAAGTAAGCTTCCCTTCACAATATATGAAAGAACCTTCTGGAGGGGGTTCCATCCCCTCGGGTATCAAAGCAAGTCTACCTGCTGAGAGAAATGGGCTAACCAGCACAGCAATAACATTAGACAACTCTGTGTATTGAACAAAACCTCTAACACACATTGTTCCATCAGGCTTTCTCGCATTAAAATCTTTGAAGACTTCTCTTTCCCAGCATGCCAACTCTGGAAAAGTCCTTTCAAAAAGAGGAGAATCTCCAGTAACATCTATCAATCTATCAGTGCAAGGATGTTGGCCGTGGGATATGTGCATGGCACATCATCCCAATCTGTTAAATTTCAAGAATCAATAATATAAAAGATATTTAAACCTCTTCGATAAAATCGACACCGCCTACCGTTTATTTCAAAGCCTCAACTCTTCACTAACTGGGGAAAATCATATAAGCAAAACAATAAGGCAGTAAAACACGCTGCCCTAGTTTCTTATTATCTTTTTAAGCTTATCTCTCGTTTTCAAGGCGAAAAGATAAAATATTTTTGGTTCTTTACAAATTCTACATCAAAGCTCGTGTTATATAGCTGAACGAAATGTGGGGTTTGGCGGGTTCCGTCAAAAACAAGAGTACAGCACATGATGCGCGTAGACAAGGGAGGAGGGGGGAGACCTACTCACGTACTTGACGGAACCTTTCACCCCCCACAGTATTAAATGGTTAATTTCTCTCTATCATTTTCAATGTATTTAACATATGTTTTCAAGGCTTTTACAAAATCTTTAAACTCTTTGAAATTCATTTTTGAAATATAATCATTAAAACCGATCAAAACGATCTTAGAACTCTTATCAAAAGATATGTCTACCCTAAAACCGTTGTGTAATCTAAGAAACCCAATGATCTTACCATGTTCTTTCTTTACTATCACCCCTTTCACCTCTGTTTTACTCTTCCTATGTGGGTGAAGCGGTTGTTTTTCTCAATTCTGCTTTTTTCATATCGTGCTGATTTATATTACATGGTTTTTTTCCTTCTTTACTGGAATGGCATGTCCCTAAAAGTATTCCTTTCACTAGGTCGCTGAATGTGAGCTTAATTCCTCGCATGGCGTGTTCATATTTCAATTTCAGCAAAAGTCTGTAGGTCTCTTCATCGACCTTGATGCTTTTCAACCCTCACCACCAGTAGAAAAGTAGAAAAGTAACCAATATAAAATTAACTATAAATCAAACCAATAATTAGCATAAATAACATACAATATCAATAATAAATGATTAAATTATATCTAAGCCTTAACTAGGCGAGGGGAATGTACCTTGAACACTGAACTTTTCAAACTAATTCAAATACATCACATACAAAGCACAGTAGGGGAAGTAATCTATTTTAACTGTCCACACTGCGGAAAAGAAATAGCCGTACATTTAAGAGCACTTGAAGACGATCCGGACACCGTAGAAGTCTACTGGGGCAAAAACCTTAAAGAAATCAACGAAAAACAAAAGAAAGCTGAAAAAACATAAACAACATTTTATCTATTTTAACAAATCTCAACATCAGTAAAACCATCACATTGATAATCAACTGAAAACTTAAATGCCAAGACCGTAAAAGTTTAGACATGAAGGGAACACTTGCATGGTTTGCAGTTCCAGTAGCACTTAGTATCCTATCAATAGCAATTTTTTGGAATTTTCCTTTTCCAGCTAAACTTTACGCCCTAGTTCCCATAACATATACCGTTGGTACAACCATCATAGCAAGAAACATCTCACTAAAACAGTCACACACAAGCAAAAATCTAAAAACACTTCTATTCATACCGTTAACATTAATCTACATCATAGTCTTCGAAGCTTGCTTTAACGTGCATAGACTCTTGGAACCAGGATTCCTACAACAACATATGCAATACCACATATTCAACGATCTCCCAATATTCATAGCAATGTTTCTAGCCGCTTGGTTCACATTTAGAAAATTCGGCCCAAGCAAACAGACTATCATAACAACCTACATATTGGGCGCAATATTTGAAGCCTTTTTCGCAGGTGAAAGTGGATCCAGACCAGGAGGCCTCATAATGGGCCTACTCTGGATTTGGATACTTCACGTAAACTGGTTCTTAACTCTAAAAATAACAGCGGTAAAGTAAAACTGTTAACATTCTTGCTTTAACATCTCTTTTTCTAGGATCTACCGCCACTAATAAACCGAGTAAGACAAGCTCTTTTCAAATTATGGTATGCAATTTTCTTCAGCATGATATACTACACATCAAAAACTGAAGATAATAAAAGAAAAGAATAAAAATTTCAACGCTAGTATTTACTGTTTTCTTCATTGCAACCATAGCAATGATTACAAAACCTGCAACATTCGATATAATTCATGCAATCACCGAACTTATAAGCCTAGTAATCGTAGCATACCTTCTCTACGCAGAAAAAACTACAATACACAAAGCCCTAGGATGAATGTTGTAATTTTGAGTGTAAGATGTTTTAAAGTTAGAACATCGTGTTCTAAATGTTAGAATTATATGCCTTAAACTTCACATTAAACTAAATCTTACATTCAAACTATGCTGAGCTGAAACATAAAATGATGGAACAAGTAAGAAAGGCGGTTTCCAATATTGTGTCTACATTTCTCATGATTGTTCAACATATCCCAGTTGTAGGACCATGGTACGGAATAATGACTATACCCATCATAATCTATTTCTTAACAGTTTTACTCGTGCATCCAGAATTTATATCCTCGGAACTTTCATTACTATTCTTTTCATGGCATTTTATTTTCGGTAGAACTATGTTTTTAGCAGGCTTAACAATTTTTCTCCTCGCTTTATCAAATTTCCGAAAAAGAACAACACCCATCTCAACCTACGGACTTTACTCCAAAATCAGACACCCACAATATCTGGGGCTAACAATTGTAACTTTAGGTTTCACTCTTATGAGCATAGAATGGAAGGGAACAATCGAACTACTCGGTGTATGGCTAATATCACTGATAGGATACATTCTTCTAGCATATAGTGAAGAGAAACATCTCTTAAAGAACCACCATAAACTTTACAAACAATACATGGAGCAAACACATTTTATGCTACCAATAGATCCTCCAAAAAACCTACCAGAACCCCTATTCACCGTGCTTTTCATGTTAAGCATCGCTTCAATATGTAGCTTAATCGTCACAATTATATAACTCTTCAAAATTAGACCAAAGCTTGTTTTACCCTACATCAGCATTTCTACATTTCTTGTTGCACTCATTATGTAAGGCTTTTAATCATAAGTTTAGAAATTACCACTCTTAAACCGGAAGAATACAAAAAGTGATGAAAATCCTAGAAACATCATACAGATGTAGCAAAGGATTCTTCTCCAGGAAGCCTTGATCCCTTAACTTTCTCCTAACCTTTCCAAAATTCATAGATCCTCCTTTTTGACACTTAACAAACAACACTTCACAAAAACCTAAATAATGCCTCAACAATCACATAGTTCGTGCCTCTACTTTAGAACGTCATAAAAATAGTTCTAAACATAAGTCTTGGTCACATTGTAGTACTTCTATAAAGTTCGTTTGATATTTCTCTCAAATACTCCTTTGCTGCATCTATTGCCTGTTTATACTCTGTTGGGAACCTTTCCAACGTTGCTGAAGCTTTAACATGGCTCCTAATAAATCTAATTATATCCGCTAACCTTTGTGCATGTCTAAGCAATCTCTCAACCCTTATTCGTGTAGCTCCCCCGGACGATGGGGATCTTCTTTGGAGAAAACTTTCTACAAATTGACACTCCGCCTGTCTCGGATTAGAGGGCACAAGATTAAACACGCCAAAACATTTTTCCTCAAAAAACTATCGGCGCTAATGCCTTTTCCTTCCAAAGATATTTCAAGTTCACCCCTAATTTTATTAAGCATTCTAATTGTCCTCTTAACATCAACAATACTTGGCCTCAACGGAACCACAAAAAATCTCGAAACGTAAATGCTCAAGGTAATATATCTAGGGTCAAAAAACGGAGCTGTATCAATTATCACATAATCATATCTTGAAAACGGAACCATGGATTTAAACATTTTTCTAAACCTTGGTCCAGCAGCTCCAGTCTTCCAAAACCTATCGACAACATCAATTAAGTCATCACCGGGGAGCAAAAAATCGATAAACGTATCTCCAACTTCCACATCGATCTTAAAATGATAAAACTCCACATTCACACCATCTTCGTAACGCTTAATCATATCTGAAAAAGTCCTACCATCATTCACATATCTATCAAACACATCATCCCTTAAAACGGGCAAAGATGCACCGGAAGTAGGATCTAAATCAACAAAAAGCATCCTTACATTAAACCGTTTCCTCAAGTAATAAGCCAACAACAATGACAGTTTCGTTTTACCAACTCCCCCAGACGCTGAAATAAATGAAACAATCCTAGAATGCAAACACCTCACCATCCTCAACAGAAATTATAACTCCCCTAACATTTTCATCCCGAATCACATTTAACATTTTCTTAAATGCTTCAACATACTCCCCGTAGGCATACCGAACAACATGCATAATCACCACCTTCTCAAAATCCAACAAAGCCTTGTATGCTAACACCTGATGAAAACCATCATAAGGCCGCTTATCTACTTCGACCTCTACAGCAACATCTCCACATACAAGATCCACCCTCATTTCCGAAAAATCAGTCTTATACGAAATCTCGCGGTGACAACCAAGTACATCAGCCAACACAACCAAGACATCTGCCTCATTATTTACTCTCCTAAGGAACTGAAACAAACGACCACTATTATCCCTCAACTTCGTCACAATTTCCTCAAATTTCACCCAAACCAACTCCAACAATACAAATTTGTAAATTCCATTTCCAATTTAACATTTATATACTGTCTCTTTGCTTCTTGTATCGACTTTTATCCTCTTAAAATAAAATGCAACAGTTCATGCCAAAATTGTGTATGTTCTCCATTCTTATTAATACAGTCTCTAGCAGTTCCGAAGAGAATTCGCATAGTAAGAATCATTAAATATGATTAATGGTTTATGTATCATTGGTGATGGTATTGAAAGTCGTTCAGACTAAGCTTAACACCCTTGAATACGAATTACTACGCAGGTACGCTGAATCCAGAGGTCTCACTATCATGGAAGCCTTAAGAGAAATTGTAAGAAAACATTTACTGGAAGAGGAAATTGATCAAAACGACCCATTCTTTGTAGAAGGGCCCTCAGTGAAAAAGAAGGGTGTAGTAGATAAAACGTCAATAGAACATGACAAAATACTCTACGGTGAGTAAAATGATATTCGTAGATACAAGCGCCTTCTACGCCCTAGAAGTTGAAGACGACATAAACCATGAAAAAGCCAGAAAATTCTTGGCAAACGAGCTACGTAAAGGTAAATATGGCATCTTAATAACATCAGACTACGTTATCGACGAAACCTTAACCTTACTGCGAATAAAACATAGTGTAGCAGCAGCATTCAAATTCTATGAAAAAATATCAAAAAGCAAAAGCATTAAAACAATAT
>JAEOSG010000211.1 GCA_016840485.1 Candidatus Baldrarchaeota archaeon | reverse complement strand
ACTAGGTCATATTCTTCAGGGTTCTTGTTGATAGGCTGGATTTCCGTGAGCTTTTTGAATATAGCTTCGTATCCTGACCTTAAATAGCCAAGGACGCCTGTCCTATCTTTTTTGTCTTCTATTTTCTCGATATCAGCGTTTAGGCTTTCAGCAATTGCCTCAGCCACTAACTTCGTGTTACCCGTTCTTGAATAGTAGATAACTAAAATTTTCATGAGCCATCACGCACTTCAACTTGATTTTTCATAACCTTTTCTCTTTTAAATCAATTAACATTTAGTTTTGGGAACATAAGTGAAACAGTTAGTAACGATGTTTTGGGCGTATTTCAGCCCATAAAGCTTACGATTTGATTTAATTGTAGATGCTGCGAGGACCAGTGAGAAAATGAAAAGCCCAATTTAGCAGATCCAGTTTTAAAATGTAATGCCCAACTCTTCTTCTGTTAGCAGCGACTAACAGAAAACTTTTAATCTTCAAAATACCTGAAGAAGATTATTCTACTTTACAGGCACTTTACTTATTTCCCTTAGGTTTTTCAAAAATAGCTTTGGTTTTTTGACGTGGACCACTTTTATGCTTTTCTTAGGCTTGGTCTTTTCGAGTATAGTTTTAAGCTGATACTGGTAATAGTGTCCTGATGCTCTTATTCTATATTATATGATTTAATTTCTATTATCGAGAACATTTGGCTATAACCGCTTATTATGAGCCCTCCTCAACTTGAGGTTTTGGTTCAGAGATTGTGGCTAGGCAATCTTTTGTTGCTTGATTTGTTGAAAATTGGAAGTTACGTGGGCTATTTATAGGGAAAGATTGCTGTAAATGGAGTCTTTCAGCGTTTAAGATGAGGTTGCGAGCGCATGCATCCCATTTTTAGCTGTCTGATTTCTGCTTACTTCTAACTATTACCTTTAGCCCCATTCCTTTTTCTCGTTTTTCATGTATCTTGTTTCCATTTTGACTATTTCAATGTCTTTTCGACTGTTTAAATGTCTGAGGAGTTCATTTTTAACGTCGCCTAACGCCATTAATGTGATGTCGTTGTCTGTTTTTAGTCGTTTGTCAAGCTCGCTTTTCCACAAATCATCTCTTCCTGCACATTATGGGACCTTTTCTTTCAGTTTCCTTCCTCATCTTTTCTCCCGTTTACTTAGGATTTGGTTGCAATTTTCTTTATGTCTATTAGAAGTGATGTTACGAAGAGTGCTAGGAAAATGAGGTGGGGTGGTATCAGTGCTGTCGGGACTTCTAGAGGGAAGGCTAAGAATGTTGGCAAAAGAACGGTAAGTGTTGGTATTGCGAGAATTAGGTTGGAGTTGTGGGGTTGAAGAATGGTAAGCACATCCCTGTTTTTCATCATTACCATTGCTGCAGCTATGAATACCAGCCATTCCAAAGTTATGTTTGTCGAACTTTTGATGCTCATTTCGATTCCGAAAGGTTGCGAGGTTAGAGGCCATAGAAGCTGCACTTGTCCGCCGGCAATAAAGTCGCTTATTAGGGAATGTTGGGTTAATGCCGCGAGGTAAGGGAGTGCGCTTTTGCTGTATACGGCGAGTATTGGAACAAAAATTAGTGTGGCCGTTATAATTGAGTGAAAAGGACCGCGATGTTCTACATAAGGGATTAGTATATCAATGTCAGGGATTACTGAAAGCGTTAATATCAGCGGAATATTTAACTTGGTTTTTGTTGCCTGTGCTGTCAACCTGCTCAGAATATAGCCTAAGGCGAAGTGGCCCACTGCAAACGTTCTAGTTTTCCTCCTCTTCTTGCGTCTATACACTTCACGCGAATTTAATAAACATAGTGTCCTTTAGGTGTTGAACAGCCGCCGGACTTTTGCCGGACAGAATAGCTGCCAACACTGTTAATTAATTAGAAATTTTTCGGGGTTTTTCTAGAAATTTTGGGTGATTTATTCCTCCGTTTTTTCAAGGGTTTTGCTTTCGTCTTTTGTTTCATTTTCGATTTCGCTTGTTATTTCTTCTATGGGTTTTGGTGGAGGTGTTGTTGCCATAGTCCAGCCTATCCATGCGCCTATGCCCATTACCGCTATGAAAGCTATGAAAACTGGTAGGGCTACGGCCCAGAACTGTAGGTCTCCGGCTGCTACATCAAGTCCAATTACTCCGAGCCATCCAGGGAAGAATAGTGTTAGTACGTAGATTATAGCTATTAGGACGCAAAGGACGAATATTGCAGCGCCAATTGCTTGATCCTTACTCAAAGGTCTATCACCTCCGTAACTGGTTGAATCTGATGTTTTATTATCATTGAAGACTAAAATATATAAGGCATATTTCAAAGGTCAAAATTTGTAATCTTCGAGCTTTGTTTAATTGTGCTTTTGCAGATGTTAAACAGCATGAATGGTGTGTGTTTTTGAGTAATGCCGATGATATTATTGTTGTGTATTTGTGTTGTTTAGGTGAACAGCAATATTTATTAAGACTTAAGATATGCTTTTGGTCGAGGTCTAAAACATGGAGGCCAAAAAAATCAACACAGTTGCAGTGCTAGCAATTGCCCTTACGGGAATAATCGTCTCTGTGTTGGCTGCAAGTTCGCTTATGACTTATCAGAGGGTCCCAAATTATGGGTCGGTAAAATCTGTGGGTGTTGGGGTATATGAAGATGAGGGGTGCACGAGAAACGTTACGGAAATAGATTGGGGATTTTTGATACCTGGGTCAGGCTTTACTCGAGAGGTTTGGATAAAAAACACTGGAAATGTTGAGATTGTGCTTAATATGACGACGGAGGGGTGGAGTCCTGCAGAAGTTCGTAACTATTTGACGTTGACTTGGGATTGTGAAGGACAAGTTTTGAATGCAAGTCAGGTGATTAGGGCAGTGTTCACGCTTTCAGTGTCAGAAACGATAACGGAGACGGATATAGAGAGCTTTTCTTTCGACATAGTAATAACGGGAATAGAACATTTGGCATAAAGAGAAAACCTCACTTTTAATTAATCATTTCTGGTTAAGAAGTTTAAAATGGTTGGAATATTCGCATGATTACTGTTGCCATGAATCCTATTCCTAAAGCTAAGGCTACGAGTCGAAGTCGGCTTTTTTCTATGACTATGTTTCTTGAATATTCTGTTGCTGTATAAATAAGTTCAGAGGTTATTAGCAAGATGATTGCCATAACGGCTAGCCAGAGGCTGATATCGGACATTGACAATGGAAAATTCATGTGCTAGCCTTCTACTAAGCGATACCAGACTTCGATTGTGAGACCGTCTGGGGATATTCTATCTTCTTGGACTGTAATCATTTTGCCTGTTGATTTTGCTAGGGCACAAGCTATGCTGCTTACAAGGGGACAGCCCAGGGAGTGGATGCTTTTCAAGTTTTCATCAGAGATGTAGAGGTTTTTGTAGGTTGAATCTGTGATTTTTACATAAATATTGTTTTCGAGTATTTTCATTTCCACTTCTTTTGCTAGATGGAGATTTTCGATGATTGTTGGTGGCAAGGTTTCGCATAGCTCTTCTATTTTAAGCTTGGCTATGTCTTTTCTTAGTTGGTTTTCGAATTGTGTTAGTAAGCCAAGGCCTGGTGGAGCTACACATATGCCGTTTGGATTGTCTAGTATGAATTTGCCTTTTGCGAGTTCTTCTATTGAGGGCATGCCGCCAGTGTCTGCGGAAATGAAGACTACGGGGTCTTTTAGGCCTTTTAGGTATTCTGGGAGGTAGACTTCTTTTGGGTATGGTGGTATGTAGTAGCTTTTGCCCTTTAGTTTTAGGTCTTTAATTATTCTGTCTATTGTTGTGTATGTAGAAATGGCTGTTGAGTCCAGCAGGCTGCTTTGAACGTATTTTATAGGTCTTATGAAAAAGAATAGGGCGCCCCAGAATGTTAAGCCCAATCCTATGAAAGCTAGAATATTCGAGTTGTTTGTTACGGAGAAAACTAGTGCTAAGGCGCCCGGTATTACAAATGCTAAGCCTATTTTTCCAGAGGGAATGCCTTTCGCCTTTCTTAGTTCTATTTTTAGGTTTTCGTTTTCTGTTTGGAGTTTTTTTATAGTTTCTACTAAGTATTGTGTGGTTGTTAGCTCGGAAGTCTTATCCT
>JAEOSG010000210.1 GCA_016840485.1 Candidatus Baldrarchaeota archaeon | reverse complement strand
GTCCACTCGGCTTTTTCTTTTTCAAGAAAGAAAAGGATTGGAGTTAACTGCTTTCTCGTTGAGAAATGTTATTTTGTGGTGCGGTCGCCGGGATTTGAACCCGGGTCGCCGGCTTGGGAGGCCGAAGTCCTAGACCAGGCTAGACTACGACCGCTTCTATTTTGTGATCTGGAAGTCTGTGATCTTCTTTAATTGAGTATACTAGGTAGAATACTAGGTATACTATCTGCAATGTCGAACTATACTTCAGAGTCTTCACCTTTTCTTTCTACCTTGAATAGCTTTATTATCTAGAGAATCTGAGGCTTCGTTTTCTTTTGAGAGTTGTTACTATTACGGTTATTATAGATAGCATTAGCAGGAGCATGGTTAATGAATGTTCTGGCACTATAATTATTTCAATTTGTGAATGTTCGTAGGTGAAGTAGATTATGCTTAAGGTTTCATTTTCGAGTATGGTGTTATACTCTACTGGAGCGTTGTTGACTGTTATATTATATGGGGGGGCTATCAGTTCATGCGGGATTGTTACTCTGCAGAAGCCAACTGTCTGGTTAGCTGTCATGTTGGAGACGTGCATAACGATAGTGCTGTTAGACTTGAAACATTCGAAATGTTCAATTGTTGAGTTGGAGATAACATCTACAGAATATCCAAGAGTAGTATTGAAGCTTGAGAGTTGCCCCATCAAAGGATAATTATCAACGTTATTCTCATCAATCACATGCGGTGAATCGCCTATGCCATCACCGTTAGCATCTGTTCCGGTGTAGTTGTTCCAGTAATTTCCGCCTGAAGGATAGCCGTTATCCCAAGTATTAGTATAGCCAGGAGTAGGAATGAACACTTGTTGAGTGTTGTTGATGAAGTTGTTATGGTAAAATCTGTTATTAGAGGAATAATAGAGATCAATTCCCCATCCATTATTTATTACGTTGTTTCCACTTATACTATTATGATTTGAAACATGTCGAATCGCAATGCCTTCCCAGTTATTTGCTATGTTATTTCTGCTAATACCATTATAGTTTAAAGATGAATAAAGCCGGATGCCTTCTCCATCATTGTTTGCTATGTTATTTCTGGTTATGTTGTTTCCAGAGATAGTGGTACTATTTGTATTCCATATCTGAACACCAACAATTGTGTTTAAAAGGCTGAGGTTCTCCACCTTTATGCTATTACAACTTACGAGTATTACTTGCCCCGCCTCCATAACTGACGTGTCTGATGCCCCTTCAAGGTAGACGAGAGGCTTGCCATTCACAGTATTGTCTTCAACAACATTCCAGTAAGAATCCTCAACGTAAAGGCCATTGTTGATGAAAAAGTTTCCAACTATGCTATTGTTACAAGACCCGTCTAGCCTAACACCGCCGTAAATGTAGTTTGCTGATAAATTGTTCTCAGTTATGCTGTTGTTAGAAGAATAAGCGAGCCCAATGCCATAAAAGAAGTTTTGGATGTTTATGTTTTGGATTGTTACATTCATCCTGCCTGAGAGGTATATCCCTTTATAGAAATGTTCTTTTGTTCCCGTCAGTGTATAGCCTGCCCCATAAATTACGATGTTGTCTCTTTTTACAATTATCCCATCGCCAACGCTGGTTATGTTATCAGTCAAAGTATAGGTTACATTATCATAGGTTATCATCGGAGCATCTGGAGGATCTATGCTCCCGTCAGCATGTATATAAACCGTTCCAGCCCACGTACTCCTAACAGATTGAATGTTGAATGCCGATGTTAAAATGCTGGTTAAAAACAGAGTCAAAATTACTCCAGAAACCATCTTTTTCATCTCTTCTCTACCTTGTTTGTAAACTATGTCTTGCAATTCAATTTAAAATTTTCAGTATAACGGTTATAGAAAAAATCTAAATGGTATGCGTTATAATTATAGTATATAGGTAAATCAGTAGAATTGGAGATAGTATGAATATTAGACCCATAATCATCATTGTTATTCCCCTCTTTCTCATTCTTATCTTGCGACTTGGTGTAAGCTCTGTCGATTTTAACTGATACCTAAAGAATCCATGTCCAATATACCGGTGATCTTCTCTCTCTATCGTTGAAAATAGAGAATTAAAAACCTGAATTCCTCCTAAGATCAAACTGCAAAAGCCTTCAAAAAGGATTATCAAAACATATGAAAAAGACAAATTCAAATTTAACAGCAGTAGAAGCGGTAGCACAGCTAAGTTGATGATTAAGAAAAAACGTAAAATCTTAACCGCTAAACCGAAATCAAATGGAATTTCCATTCTCACTAAACGATTTATTATTTACTGGTAATTATATTTTTCTCGTAACCCGCTCTATGAAACCTTTTATTATGGATAGATTCAAACTTGAGTGTCTAAGTTTTGAATTTCTTACTTTTTCTTTTTTAAAATAGGAGAGGGTGTTAGTTGAGTTGTTGTTCTAAGATCCCCAACAATTAAGTGCTTGTACATTCTAGCATAACATAACACCGTTGGACAATAGCTCTTAGCATACCTGTTCCTAACCCAATTTTCAAAATCTAAACAGTTGAAACTTAACTTCTCTGTTAGCTTAATGTTAATACCACTATAGTATTCTTGGGAGGCCGAAGTCCTAGACCAGGCTAGACTACGACCGCTTATAAAGTTCAAAATTAGTAAATGGAGGTTAAGAAATTTATAGTTTAAAGAAATGTTATTAGCAGCAATTCATCACACGTTAATAAGCGAGCTTTTACATTAACGGCTTTATTCTTTGTGCTTCAAGGTATTGTAAAAATCTAATTCCCTCTTCTGTTATTGTAACTTTCCCTTGATCCGTGAAATTGAGTAAACCATGTTCAAGTAAATATCGAAGGTACTTGTTCATTTGAATATAATTTAGGTTAGCACTTTGCATTATTTGTGTTTTTCTTTTTCCTTCTTTTGTTTTTCTGAGAGTTTTTAATATATCACCAATTATTGTCATCCTATCTCTATATTTAAAGGAGTTCAAGAAACCTGGAAATAACGATTGATATACCATAATTATATCTCCATTGTAACTATTGTTAAATTTAAGAATTAAATTTTTCTCTCTTCCAATATTTCAGCCAAAAAGTAAATCAATAAAATAAACTATTTATAAAATTATGCGGGTTAGTACGTAAGCACTATTTTGTAATTAAAATGTTGTTCGTTTAAAATCTTTAAATCCTTTTGCATATTATCTAGAATTATGCCAAAAGAATTTACTTATGCGAAAGCTGGTGTGAATAGGCGATTAAGAAGGAAAGCAAAAAAGGCATTAAAAATTCTGAAAGAAACATATACACGGTCTCTCCACGGAAAAGTTATGGAACTTCCTTACGGAAATATTTTTCCACTAGACGAAGACAACTACTTAGACCTAGTTATTGAAGGAGTTGGCACAAAAGTTTTGGTTGCGCAGCTGGCAGAAAAATACGATACTATCGCAATTGATGGTGTAGCTATGGCCGTGAACGATGTAATAAGATCTGGTGCCAAGCCCTTAGCAGTTGCGGATAACATTCATATGCAGATATCAACCCCTCTTATAATTGGGCAATTGATGGAAGGATTAGTGAAAGGAGCAGATGAAGCAGAATGTATAGTACCAAGTGGAGAGATCGGCGATGTTCCAGAACTAATAAGGGGTTTAGTTGAAGGTATAGGGTTCGACATGGTTTTTGCAACAATAGGAAAAGTTAAAAAAGGAAAAGTGATTACTGGAAAGGGCATAAAACCTAGTGATCCCATCATAGGTTTGCGTAGTTCTGGTGTTCACAGTAATGGTATATCTTTGGTGCGGAAAGTTCTTTTCAAACGGTGGGGTGGAAAGTATGAGCCTTATGATGTTCCAGATGGGCTTGATAGAGAAGTGGTTTTTGAGGTTTTGGAGCCTACTAAGATTTATGTTAAGCCGTTGTTGAGGGTTGCAGAGGATGTTCAAGTGAAGGCTGCTGTGCATATTACTGGTGATGCCTATTTGAAGTTTGATGTTTTGTCAAGTTTTTCTAAGGGCATAGGCTTTCATTTTGATAATTTTCATCCTCAACCAATTTTTGAGCTTATTCAGAAAACTGCTGCTGATCTTGGTGGTGTATTGACTGAT
>JAEOSG010000209.1 GCA_016840485.1 Candidatus Baldrarchaeota archaeon | reverse complement strand
TTTATGATGTATGGTATTTTTATATGGTGTGTTTAATTTATGTGTTTGTAGTTGAGGTATTGAAGTTGGTGATATTTCTTGGGTAGAAATATAGATCATATATTTGCTGTTATGGTTTTAATTTCTATGTTGTTATTTCAGTTTATTTCTGTAATAGCTTTGTCTTCGCCTCAAATCTTGTTACGTGAAGAAAATGTTGATAAAGCCGATGTTACGGTGGATGATGCTCGTAAAAAGATTTTTGAGGCATATGTTGCTGTTGTTGATGCTGAGGCTAGCAGGGGTAATGTGACTGATCTTGTTAACCGTCTTAATGAGGCTATAGAGCTTATTAGGCTTGCTGAAAACACTTCTGATTCCGAAGAGGCTTCTGTTTTGATTGAACAAGCTATTAATATTGCTGATGGTGTTTTGAGTGAGGTGGGTGAGGTTAAAGAGGAAGGTTTGGCTTTAAGGAGGTTTCATTTGTTTTTAAGTGTTTTTTCTATCAGTTTGCTTATTGTTTCAGGTGTTTTGGTTTATTTTTATGGTCCTAAGGTTTTTTGGAGTCTTTGGGTTAGGATTAAAGGTAATTGGAGGGTTAAGAGTAGCGGTAGTAGGAGGCCTAAGAAGGGTTGGCTTGTGGATGAAGAGGTTTTTGCTGTTGTTTTAGCTATTCTTGTCGTCATATGCGTTTTTGCGATATCACAAATGTTTTACGCTGGTAGAGTTGTTGAGCCCTTTTCTCAGTTAGCTGTTCTTGGTCCTGATAAGAAGTTGGGTGGGTATCCAAGTGAAGTTCGTGTTGGTGAGAGATTTAAGCTTTATATGTATGTGGGAAATTATATGGGTCGTGTTATGTACTATATTGTTTACATAAAGCTGGGGAACAGGAGTGTACCTCTTAATCTTACTTATCCTGCTCCTGTAATTGCTAGATTTGAGAGAATATTGATGCATAATGAGTCTTGGATTTTCCCCATATACTTAGTGATGAATGAAACAGGGATAAATTATAGGATTATATTTGAACTTTGGATTTATAATGAAACAATAGCAAGTGAACAGTTTCATCAAAGAACATGTCAACTTTGGCTGAATGTTACGGAATAATTTGTTAAGAATCGCGGTTTACTAGGTATTATCGTTGTTTTAGTTGCTGTAATTAGAATGAAGTGATTAACTTTTGTGTTGTACATATAATTTGGCTTTTATCTGATATTACTTTGTAAATTGCGACGTTTGTCAACGTGTACGTTTTAATGCCTTCCTTTACTTCGATTAACAATTTATGTCTCTAGGTTATTACTGCAACTATTAGTAAAAAGTGGTTTTAATGGAAAATTTCGTATTTAAATAGACTTCGTGGTTTTAATTCAAAAAATTTAAAGGGATTGATGCAAAAATTGCATAGAAAATGTTATATCTAAGGATTTTAAAATTATTTAGTAAATTTTATTTGCGATGATTGTTTGTATTGGTGTGGTGAGTTATTTGAAAGTTATTTTAGTTGGGGTGGATGGCGCTACATACTGGGTAATAAAAGACTTGCTTCCCAGACTTAAAGGCTTTAACAAATTGGCGAAAGAAGGTGTCATATGCGATTTAAAGACTACTTTGCCGCCTTTGAGTAGTTGTGCTTGGGCTAGCATTTATACGGGTGTTAGACCTAGTAGGCATGGTATGTTTGATTTTGTTGGTATTGGAAGTGATTATGGTGTTCATGGTATGGGTTTTGTTAATGCTTTGAGGTATCCTGTTTTTTGGAGTTTGCTTGGGAGGTTTGGTTTTAAGAGTGTTGTTGTGAATCCTCCTATGATTTATCCGGCTTTTAAGGTTAATGGGGTTTTGGTTTCTGGTTGGCCTTCTCCCAAACTGTCTGTTTATCCTAGTAGGTTTGGGAAAATTTTAAGGGAGATCGGTTATAGAATTGATGTTGATGGTTTAGAGGGGCGTTTTAGAAAGGATCCTGATGGTACTGTGGATGATTTGGTTGATGTTGCTAAGATTCGTGGTGAAGCTTGCTTTAGACTCTCTGAAGAACTTGGGAATTGGGATTTGATGTTTCCTGTCTTTACCATTTGTGATAGAATTCAACATTTTGCTTTAGGTCGTAATGGGTGGAGAAAATGGGTTCTGAAAGCTTATAGGGTTGTTGATGAATTTATCCAACGTGCCTTAAGATTGTTAAGGGATGAAGATGAGGGCTTATTGTTTATTGTTTCTGATCACGGTTTTCAACCTATTAGGAAAACTTTTCTTGTGAATTCTTGGCTTGTGAAAAAGGGTTTTGCTAAGTTGAGATATAGTAATATTCGCTCTTTGATTAGGGAGTATATTGTAAATGGTGTCAGTTTGAGAACTATTTATTGGGGTGCTTCCCATAAAAGACTTGCAAGCTTGGTTGGGAAAATTAATAATTTATTTTTGGGTGGTGCGCCTAAGCGCGGAAGATTTAGTATAAATGATTTTGTTTTACGTAAAACTTTGGCTTTTGCCTCTGGTACTATTAGTCCTGCCACCTTTATTTGGATTAATGATGATAGATTTAGATATTTTGCTGTTAGACGTTCAAAGAAAACTCTTGTAAAGGAAAAACTTATCGATGCGCTTTTAGAGGTCAGGGATAGTAATGGAGAGGTTATAGTTCGTGATGTTGTAGACGTTGAAAATCTTTATAACGGAAATGGTCGAGATGACCTTGTTTCTCCAGATTTGATGATTGTTGCAAACGATGAATATACTATTGATCCTTGGTATGTTAGTTCAAGTTATGTGGTTGGTCCTAGTGTTTATAGACATGGGGACCATAGTTTTGAAGGTGTTTTTGCTGCTGCTGGTCCGTCTGTTAATCGTTTAAAAGATTTTGATTTTTGCGGTGTTGTAGATGTAGCCCCCACGATTTTAAACCTTTTCAACATTGGTACTCCCTCATGGATGGATGGAATTTCACTAATTAGATCAAACACATTGTTAAAGGGTAGTTTAAGGGATAACTTGAAGATCAAGGTAAAAGTTATTGAAAAGAAAGTACGTGAATTTTCGGGAGGATAATTTTCTTTCATACAAAGATTTTTATGTTAATTACGTAGATTTGATGTTTTGGAGGTTGATTAGTTTGAGTGAAGATAAAGTTGCAGTTTACATTCCTAAGGATTTATATGAAGAAATTAAGAAACGTGTTGATTTAAGCGGTGGAGAGTTTAAGAGTGTTGAAGAATATGTGGAGTTTGTTTTAAGGGAAATTGTGAAAGAAGAAGAGGAAGAAGAATTTGAATATACACCAGAAGAAGAGGAGAAAATAAAGGAGAGACTTCGTGGACTAGGGTATCTCTAGACATATTCACGGCAGCGCGCGCCAAAATGTATGTTGAGTTGGCTATGTCAAGCTATATATTTTAATTCTGTTAGTTTTTCTAAAATTTTTTGAACACATTGCTCTGGATCCATTTTTTCCGTGTCTACTATTACTTCTGGATTTTCCGGTTCTTCGTAGGGATCTGATATTCCTGTGAAGTTTTTTATTTCTCCTCTTACTGCTTTTTTGTAAAGGCCCTTCGGGTCTCTTTTCATACATGTCTCTACGGAGCACTTTACGTAGACTTCAATGAATTTTTCTATCATGTTCCTTGCGTAGTCTCTCATTGCTCTATATGGCGAAACTAAACTTACTATAACTGCTACTCCATGCTTAGCTAACATTTTGGCTAAATAGGCTACTCTTCTTCCATGTTTTAGTCTATCTTCCTTTGAGAAACCTAGGTCTTGACTTAAACCTTTTCTTAGTTCGTCTCCGTCAAGTACTTCAGTGTCCCATCCAAGTTCCTGCAACTTTTCTTCAAGCTTTTTTGCAATTGTTGTTTTACCTGATGCAGGTAATCCAGTTAGCCATACAACAAAACCTCTCATCTTATACACCTTTTACAGCTTTTCCTTCCATATCGCTTGGAGGCTCTATATCTAGAAGATGAAGAATTGTGGGGGCTACATCAAGTATATCTATATCTATTTTCTTCCCACCAAGGTTTTGAGAAGGATCATGGACGATGTATATGCCGTATTGGCTGTGTACGGCATCATCTGGTCCTGTGTCGTTTTCTGGTAGGTATACTGTGTTGTGTCCGATCGTTCCAGCTGATCTCCAATAT
>JAEOSG010000012.1 GCA_016840485.1 Candidatus Baldrarchaeota archaeon | reverse complement strand
TTGGACTGTGCCCCATCGATTAAATTTTATACTTCTTTTCATGTCAGCTTGAATTTCTAAGGTATCTGTAGTTGCATTTATTTTTATGGCATCCTTATCTACGCATGGTAGGTCCACTGTTACGATAATATAGTCTTCAGTTTCTTGGATATCTACAAGTGGTTCTAGGCATTTTTCTCTTAGATCAAACATGGGTCTTTCTGTTTCGAAGGTTTCAAAAATTTCTTCAAATGTATCTCTAATTCTCTGTCTTACGTCTTCGAAAATATCATATATTCTTTCAAAGATGTCTTTTCTTCTTTCTTTCTCCCCCACTTTACTCACCCCTGGTTAAACATACATCATTGGTGGAATACCGTGTTCCTGCGATTTACCCATTCGAGCCATTGTTTGTGAAGTTGTTCTCATGAGGTCTCTTAACCTTATTCTAAGTTCCTCCGCTCTTTCTAAGAGAGGCTTAATATCTAGGTCTACATCTAATATTTTTGATAATATTGTTACTACAGATGCAGCGGCTCCTGGATCTGGATAACGGGCAAAAGCTTGGGCAGATAGAAGCAAAGCGTTTACGTCACTGTTGTAACATTCCATAAATATCGCTGCATAGGGACCTACCATCATTCCCTCTTCTAATTTCTTAATTTGAAGTTGTTCAACTATTTTTTCCGCTTTTTCACCGCAAACAGCCGCGAAGACTTCTGGAGTTTCGAGGTCCATTCTGTTCGGTACAGGTAGGCCGCCTATCATTAGGATTATGTCAGCTTTGTTTTCCTTAGCCCAATTAACTATTTTGGCTGAAAGTGGAAACATAGCTGCAGGTGGAATGGGTATTTCGGATAGAATCAGAAATATTTTATCGTGACTATAGATTCTAACTGGGAAAGATGGTTTTCCTTTGTGGAGGATTATTAACGGTGGAAAAAGCGGGGAGCGAAAATATCCTACCTCTTCCATTTTCAAGGTTTCTACCAAAAACATACTTGCGATTGTTCCAACTAGACCAACTTCTGGAAATCCAAGTATAATCTTAGAGTTTTCAGCGTTTATTGTTTTTTTCTGTATAATATCTATTACGTTTTTTCCCTCCATATTTTACACCATTTAGATTGATATTTCACTATTTTATTCTTAGTTTTTAAGGCTTAAAACTTTACCTCAATTTTTAATAGTGTATGGACATATGGCTGTAGTTGATGAATATTCTTACTATTCGATTTATCCTTACCATAAAGAAATGTTTTTATTTAGCATTGAACTTCAAATGTATGGTTTTACTTCCTTAAAAGGGGTTGGCATCTTGGTTCTTGAGAATTTAGGAAGGTCTTTGCATGAAGCTTTAAGAAAGTTGTTAAGAGCGCCACTTGTAGATGAAAAAGTTGTTAAAGAGTTAATAAGGGATATTCAGAGATCCCTTTTACAAGCCGATGTTAATGTTGAATTGGTTTTAAAACTGTCTAAAAATATTGAAAGACGAGCATTATCTGAAGAAGTTCCCCCTGGAATCTCAAGAAGAGAGTATATCGTGCAAATTGTTTATGACGAGTTAACTAAATTCTTAGGTAAAACGCCTACTCCACCACGAATTACCCCTGGAAAGACAAATGTAATCATGCTTGTAGGCATTCAGGGTAGTGGAAAAACAACTTCTGCTGCTAAACTTGCTAGGTACTTTCAAAAGAAGGGATTAAAAGTTGCACTAGTATGTGCAGATACCTTTAGACCTGGAGCCTTTGAACAACTTTCACAGCTGGCTCAACAAATAGGTGTTCCAATATATGGAGAACCAAAAGGCAAAAATCCTGTAAAAATCGCTAAAAACGGTATTAAAAGGTTTTCAGCCGAAAAATACGAAGTTGTGATTGTAGATACTGCTGGTAGACATAAAGAAGAGGAAGGATTAATGAAGGAAATGAAAAGTTTAGCTGAAGCAATAAAGCCTGATGAGATCATTCTTGTAATTGATGGAACCATTGGTCAGCAAGCTGCTTCTCAAGCTAGAGCATTCCACGAAGCAACGCCCATTGGTTCTATTTTTGTAACTAAGTTGGATAGTTCAGCACGAGGTGGAGGTGCTCTTTCAGCAGTTGCTGAAACAGGAGCACCTATAAAATTTATTGGTACCGGGGAAAAATTGGATGATATAGAGTTGTTTGATCCTCCTCGCTTTGTTGGTAGACTACTTGGTATGGGAGATATTAGAGGGCTGTTGGAGAAGATTCGTGAAGCTAAAATAGTTCCAGAGAGAGATGTGGTTAAAAGTTTTATGACTGGAAAATTCACGTTAAAAGATATGTATTATCAGCTTGAGTCCGTTAGGAAGATGGGGCCTCTTAAGAAAATTTGGGAGTTTTTAGGTTTAGGTTACAAGTTGCCGGATGAAGTGAAAGAGGTTGCTGAAGAGAAGTTAGATAAATGGAAGGTTATTTTACAATCTATGACTCGCGAAGAGTTAGAAAACCCGAAGATAATTAATCGGTCGCGTATGGTTAGAATTGCTAGAGGTTCGGGAACCACCACTAGGGACGTTAAAGAACTTGTTGATCAATACTTTATGTTTAAGAAGGTTTTTAAACAAATGATTAGACGCAGAGTGCCTAGAATACATAAATTTCCTGGTGTCGACACTTTAAGAAGGAAATAATTGTGCGGAGGGCAGAGCGATAGAAAGCGATGTTTTAGATAAGGCACTGAATATCTTGAAAAAACACCCTGTTTGTAATCATTGCCTAGGCCGTAGCTTTGCTTTGTTAGGTACTTCAACTGATAATTTTACAAGGGGGTTTTCCATTAAAGTTCTTTTAACTTTAGAAGCTCACAGACTTTTAGAAGAAGAATATGTACAAGGATATGAAATTTTAAAAATATTAGCTGTAAATGGCAACTTTTCCATGGCAAAGGATTTACTTAGGAAAAAGGGAAAAGAAATTGTTAATGAAGCAGACTGGAAATGCTATTTTTGTGGTGGTATTTTTCAAAGAATAGATACCATTATAGATGACGTAGTTAAAGAAGTGGAGAAATATGAATTCAACACCTTTCTAGTTGGATCACATGTAGACGTGGCCATTTTAGAAAAAGAAGATGAATTAAGAGCTAATGTCGGTTTATCTTACGGAGAATCCATAAAAAGAGAGTTAAACAGAGAGATTGGAAAAAAGCTACAGGAAAAACTTGGAAAAAGGGTAGATTTTGAAAAACCCGACATAGTAATATTAATTCGTATACTTAAGGACTTCTCGCATAAAATAGATGTCAAGGTGAACCCTATTTTCATTTACGGGCGTTATAGAAAACTTATCCGCGGAATACCGCAAACAACATGGACATGCAAAAAATGTGGCGGAAGAGGTTGTGAAGAATGTGGTTGGACCGGGAAGAGACATAAAGAATCGGTAGAAGAATTAATAATAACACCAATGCTTGAAGTTATTAAAGGAGAAGAAGCCGTTTTCCATGGAGCTGGAAGAGAAGATTTGGATGCTAGAATGCTAGGCAATGGCAGGCCTTTTATTGTTGAGATAAAAACTCCTTCAAAACGTTTTATATCGCTAAAAGATCTAGAGAAGTACGTGAATAGCTATGCTCAAGGGAAGGTCGAGGTAAGAGATTTAAGGTGGGCAAGTAGAGAGGATGTTAGGAAACTGAAAGCTCTATCTCAGATAGCAGCTAAAGTATATAGGGTTTTGGTGGAAACTGAGAAGCCAATATCTGAAGAAGAACTTAAAAAATTAGAACAAATGCTTACTGGTATAACTGTTAGGCAGAGAACCCCTCTACGTGTTGCTTATAGAAGGGCTGACAAAGTTCGTATAAAGGCTGTTTATGACGTAAAGACTAAAAAACTCGATGACCATCATTTTGAGATGATTGTTAAATGTCAAGGCGGTTTATATGTAAAAGAGCTCGTCTCGGGTGATGAAGGACGAACCACTCCAAGTGTTTCCGAAATTCTAGATACTAAAGCCAGATGCATCGAGTTGGATGTACTTGATGTAGAAACTCCAGCGTGATGCTATTCGAAAACCTTTTATTTTGCACAACTGCTTTCACTATGACATTGCTTAGTGGTAAATAGGGTTAAATAATTTAATGATTGAGAGGCGCTTACCATGAGGAAATCAAAGGGATTTAGAAGTAGAACTAGGAAACTATTAAGAAAGCACCCCAGAAGAAGAGGACTTCCTCCTATCGGTAAATTGCTTAGAGAATATAAGATAGGAGATAGAGTGCACATAATAATTGAACCTAGTGTTCACAAAGGACAACCACACCCTAGATTTCACGGTAAAACAGGTGTTATTATAGGAAAACGTGGTCGAGCATATATAATATCTGTTCGGGATGGAGACGCTGAGAAAATAATATTTGCTCGTTCTGAACATCTTTCACCAGCATAGAGGTGAAGCATTTGCCAAAAAAAATTATTAAAGAAGTTCTTTTGACACTACCTGAAGTACGACAATTGCTTGAAGAGAGGTCAAGGGAAGAATTAAACTATATGCAGAGAATAACTTTAGACTATGTTTCTAAATTCTCGAAGCTGCCAGCTGAAGCGGCAAGACAATTAGTAAATGAGTTAACATCCGCATTTGGTTTGAAAACGGAAACAGCTGTACAAATAGCCAATATACTACCAGATACTGTTCATGAACTCAGGGTCTTATTAACTACTGAGTCTAAAACTTTTACTTCAGATGAACTTAAAAGAATGATGGAAGTAATTAAAAAATACAAAAAGTAATTTGAGAGAGTTGGAATGTACGCTCCCAAGAAAAAGTTTGAGGAATATGCGTATGTATTGGATTATTTACCGCAAGGTAGACCAGACTATCGTAGACCAACGTATAGTAGGGAGCCGATAGTTTTAGCAATAGGAGAGGATTTTTTCACTCTATTAGAATTGGTTCCAAAGAGAAATGTGGATATAGCTCTTCATGAAAGAGTGTATATAGGTAAGGGTTTTAGAGATAAAATTGATCACGTTAAGAGAAGAATAACATATAATGATCTTACTGCCGCAGCTAAAGCAGAATTACCCTATGTTTTGGAGAAAATTATTAAAGAAAGAGAACCTTTCTTTGTCAACTTTTTCAATAAAGCTCAACCGATAACAATGAGAATGCACCAATTGGAACTTTTACCTGGTATAGGTAAAAAAATTATGTGGGAGATTCTTGAAGAAAGAAAAAAGAAACCTTTTGAAAGTTTTAAAGATTTAACGTCTCGTGTAAAAATGCCAGACCCGGTAAAAGCCATAGTTAAGCGAATATTAATTGAATTAGAAGGCGAAGACAAGTATTATCTTTTTGTTCGTCCATTTAAACCTCAACAACGGACCGTACAAAAATGACCCATCTACTTAGAGAAACTCTCATTTTATTAAAGAAATATGATATAAAACCGAAAAAGGACCTAGGACAAAATTTTATTATAAATAATAATATCGTTGAGCGAATTATTGGATACGCTAATGTAGATCGCAATGACGTCATTTTAGAAATTGGCGCAGGCCTTGGAACACTAACTAGTAAATTGGCTGAACACGCAAAGAAAGTTTACGCAATAGAAGTTGATCCAAAGCTATGTAAAGTTTTGAATGATAGGTTTTCAACAGCTAAAAGCGTTGAGATAATATGTGAAGATGTTTTAAAGATGTCTTTCCCGTCGGATTTTAATAAAATAGTTTCGAATCTTCCTTATTCAATAGCAACACCTGTAACCTTCAAAATTTTAGGCGCCCCTTTCCGGTTGGCCGTCCTTATGTACCAGTTAGATGTAGCGAAACGGTTGACAGCACAACCGGGTACAAAGGATTACGGTAGGCTTACTGTGGCAGTTTACTATAAAGCAGAGGTACAGATTCTTGAAAAAGTCTCAAAAACTGCTTTTTATCCAAAACCGAAGGTGGACTCTGCAATAGTGCTTCTAAAACCAAAAACAAAGTTACTTAGAGTAGTCAATGAAGAATTTTTTCTACATGTAGTCAGAGACCTATTTTCCTATAGAAATAAAATGTTGAAGAAAGCTTTAGCTCATCTTTTCTCTAGGAAAAGGCTAAAAAAGGAAGAAGTGAAGAGAATTATAGATATTCTCGAAAAAAGGAATATAAGTCCCCAAAAAAGGATATATACTTTGAGTCCAGCTGAATTCGTGGATATTGCAAACGTTATATATTCGGAGGTTGGTGAAGCATTTAAATGAAGAGTAGTAAGATGGCTTTTTACGGAGAATATAGGTTTGAGATTTTTGACGGTGTATACGAACCCGCAGAGGACACCTATCTTCTCGCCGATAATTTATATGTAGAGGAAAGAAGCCTCGTACTTGACCTCGGAACGGGATGTGGAATTCTAGGAATCATTGCAGCAAAGAAGGCAAAAATGGTCGTGACTACCGATATTTCCCCAATCGCCGTTAAATGTGCAAAATATAACGTGAAAATTAATGGCTTAACCAAAAATGTTAACATTATTTTAGGGGACTTATTTCAGCCGTTAAGAACCCAAAAAATCTTTGATTTAATTATTTTTAATCCGCCTTATTTACCCAAATCCCCTTATGATATCAACAACTGGCTTTCTAAGGCATGGAACGGTGGGAAGAGAGGTAGAAAAGTTATAGATAAGTTTTTAGAGGAATTCGATAATTATTTAAAACGCAGAGGAAGACTTCAGCTTGTACAATCAAATCTTTCAAATCCGCAACTAACAATAAAAAAACTTGAAGAAAAAGGATTTTCGGTAGAGGTAACTGCAACTAGAAAATTACCGTTTTTCGAAGAACTTTATGTTCTCACAGCGTGGAGATAGGAGGTTTGTATTTTGCCCGCGAACCTTCCCCCGGAAGCGTTGGCAAAACAAAGAAAGTATCAGGAGGCAAAGACGCTAACAGAGAAAATAAGGGCCCTTGAGGAATATATCGCTGCTATTCCTAAGCATAAAGGTACAGAAAAATTGTTAATGCAGCTTAAAAGAAAACTAGCTAAATTAAAAGCAGAGTTAGAGTCAAGTTCTAAACGAAGTGGTGTAGGTGGAGTATCTTTTCATGTTAAAAAGGAAGGTGCTGGGCAGATAGTTCTTGTCGGTTTGACATGTGTAGGGAAAAGTGAGCTACTTAATGTTTTAACTGGAAAAAGCGTGGAGGTTGGTGATTATCCTTTTACGACAAAGCTGCCAGAACCCGGTGTTACATACTACGAGGATGTACCCATTCAAATCGTAGAAGTTCCTGCTCTTTTCGAAGGCGCAAGTCGTGGAAGTAGGCTTGGGTCACAAATACTTAGTGTTATTAGAAATGCGGATGTTGTGGCTCTTGTGATCGATTTAACAGCAGATATAAAACATCAAATGAGGACCTTAATAGAGGAGTTAAAGAATGGAAAAATTTACCTTAATATGAGGCCTCCTCCAGTTGAGGTAGAAAAGACTCCTGGGGGAGGAATAAACGTTATAGGTAGCAGTTATTTAAGAGACTGTAGTGTGGGAGACGTAGTAAGTTTACTTCGCGATCACGGCATCTATAATGCCATAGTTAAAATATTTGGGCCTGTGAATCTCGAAGATTTTACCACAGTTCTTGAGGGGAGTATTACATATAAGCCTGCTTTAATTGTAGCAACTAAGGGGGATTTGCCTGGAACCAGTAGTAATTTTGAAAAGTTAGTTGAGGAATTTGGAAGTGTGTTTAAAGTCGTCCCAGTATCTTCAAAAAAGCAGAAAGGAATTGAAGCATTAAAGAGGACATTTTTTGAGATGTTAGATGTTGTGAGAGTTTATACGAGAGACCCCGCACAAGGGGTAAGTGAAAAACCAATAATTCTAAAGAAGCCAGCAACGGTAGCTGATGTTGCCAAGAGAATACATAGAAGGTTTATTAAAGACTTTAAATTTGCTCGTGTTTGGAGGAAATCTGAGAAAGTTGAAGTTTTAAAGGTTGGATTAGATTTTGAACTTCAGGATCTAGATATTATTCAGATTTACACTTCTTAACATGTGAGAACAATGGAAGTTATTGTAATTTTCCTTGGCGCTGAAAATGAAGGAAATATAGGTTCCTTGGCTAGGGTGATGAAGAATTTTGGTTTATACAAGCTTATCTTGGCATCTCCTAAGGCAAAGATTGGAGTCGAAGCTTTTAAATCGGCTATGCATGCACAAGATGTCTTAAAATCAGCCAGAGTTTTAGAATCCTTTGATAAAGCTATAGAAGATGTGGATTTCGTAATCGGTACCACAGCAAGATTAGGGTGGAATTATAATGTACTAAGAACCCCCATATTTCCCGATCAACTATCTATATTGAGGGAGAGGGAGGGAAAAATAGCTATAGTTTTTGGTAGAGAAAGTAGCGGTCTTACTAACGAAGAGTTAAATAAATGCGACGTAGTGTTGACCATACCAGCAAATCCAGAATATCCCACCCTTAACATTACACATGCTGCCGCTATCATATTTTATGAATTGTTTAAAATACTTGGAAAACCCATGACTGAAAGGTTTCGCTGCGCTACTAAAGTCGAAAAAGACAAAATATTAGAAGTATTTGGCAAATTGTTAGAGGAAATCGAATATCCATCAGAGAAGCTTCAAATAGCTTTTAGAGTTTTTCGAAACATTGTTGGTAGGGCTTTCATATCCGGTAGGGAGGCTCATACATTAATAGGTGTTCTTCGAAGAACAGTAACCCTAATAAAAAGACTAAAACAGAGAAAACAAAACAAATAGGACAAAAATTTAGAATCCTAGTCTTTTCTTTATTTCTGGCGGGGCTTCTTCAACAATTATTCTACATTTCATTGGAAACTTCATCGCTGCCCTTCTTAAGGCTTCCATGGCTACATCGACATTATCTTCATTAACTCTGATAAATATCAGTCGTTGTCCCGCTCTAACTCTTGCAGCTGTTCCTATGGGCTTACCGAAGGCTTTTCTCATTCCATCTTGAAGTCTGTCAGCACCAGCAAATGCCATCATTTTGTTTTCTCTAAGGATGTGATGTGGGTACACCGTCACTTTTAAGTGGTAGTTTGATCGGCTTAATTTAGCGGTTAGATATTTATTAGCAGCTATTCTTGCCGCTTCTAGAGCATTATGTCTAACCTGTCTTTCTTCTAGGGCTATGAGACTTATTTTTACTTTGAAATCTCCACTTGGGTCTCCCATGTCAAAAATCCTTATCTTTGGTGGTGGGAAACCTCTAATGTATTCTTTTCTTGTGTATGGTGGTCTATCGATTTTACCGTAACATCTTGCTGGTCTTTCTGGCATATAGCGTCCCTCCGGGATTGCTGAAAAATCGTAGTAGAAACTGTTTATTAACTTTATCCTTTATGTTTTAGAATAATAACTTGATTAACATTAAGCTAAGTTTGTCACACTTAGTTGTAATTTAATCGTTAAATAATACAAAACTTATTAGCTTAAGGATTTAAAATCGCTACTTGGTGATTTGTAGTCAAGGGAGTGTAAGCTCTAAATGAAAGCAGGAAATGAAAACTATCTGCTGATAAAAACTGTTCCGGGTCTTGAGGATATATCTGCAATAGAGATTAAAAATTTACTTGAGAATCTAGAGGAAATTACAATTCGTCCTCACGGCATCTTGGGCAGAATATTGGTTAAAGTTAATGCACCTATTTTTGAGGCTGCTCAAATCCTTAATGAGAAGGCAAGAAGCATAGAGAAGGTAATTGTTTTACTAGGAATATGTAAGGTGGATAGAACAAAGAGTGGGTTAAAGAATATTTATGAAGTCATTAAGAACTCTAAGGTTAGCAATCTTTTAACACCATATGAAACTTTTGGAGTCCGGCCTAGTAGGGAAGGAAGACATGAATATACTTCCTTGGATATAGGTAGGGTAGGGGGAGACGCTATAATAGACAGGGTAAGGGAAATATTTGGTGAAAGGCCTGCTGTAAATTTAAAACATCCATCAATCATTGTTTATTGCGATGTTGTGGGAGATATATGTATGGTGGGAATAGACACAACAGGTGATATGGCTTTACATAAGAGGGGGTATAGAGTTTTTGACCATCCAGCTGCTCTAAGGCCGACCATTGCTTATGCCATGATCAAAATCGCTGATGTTAAAGAAAAGGAAATTTTATTGGATCCTTTCTGCGGCGGAGGCAGTATACTCATCGAGGCTGCATGTGTTTATAAGAAATTAAGGCTTTTCGGAATTGATGTATTTGCTCAGAATATTAAAGGTGCTTATCTTAACGCTGTTTGTGCAGGGGTAAGCGGAAAAATTACTTTTATTGTTGGAGATGCTACTAAATTAGATAGGATTTTCAATATAGAGGTAGATAAGATTATTTGTAATCCTCCTTATGGTATACGTCAATTAAGAGGGGAAAGACGAAAGGAAATACCTCAACTTTATGATAAATTTTTATCGTCCGCTTCAAAAATACTTGCTAACAACGGAGTTATATGTATTATAACTCCTAAAAGGAAAACTGTCGAACTTGCCGTCGATAAATCCAAGTTGCAAATCTACCATGAACGAGAAGTGTATCATGGAGGATTAAAGGCTTATATTTTCGTTATAGGAAAACGCGATTAAATTTGCAGAGATACAACTTTACTTGATCAGCCTTGCCACTATTATTATTGAAATCCCCAAGTTTAGAAAAGATGGATGTCTACTGAACTTTTTTTCAAATATATTCAAGATTTTTAGGTATAGTGCAGATAATTTTTCTATCTTTCTAATTATTGGTGGTGGGAGAAGTGGTATCAGCACATGTATTCCTCTGACCTTTAATATTTTAAATCCGTTTTTTGATAGTATTTCTTCTACAAAATTTTTGTCAAAATAGTAATTGGTAATCCATTTGAGTCCTTCAGTATCCATGTATGGAAAATCAAGTTTTTTTATTCTTCCTTTCCTCATGATTTCTATGATTGCAGCTTTCTGCTCTTTGATCCCATAGAATCCGAGTATTCGCCATAGAGTTTCGAAACTTTTCCAGTTGTCAAATTCAAAGACAAAAATACACCTTTTTCTTAAAATTTGGTTAATTTGGCTAATTGCTCTATTAAAATGTAAAACGTGATTTAAAACTCCGCCCAGACATGTTGCTGCATCAAAAATTTTACATCTGAAAGGTAAATTCTCTGCGGATGCTAGGACAAAGTCTACATTTCTAATGTTGTTTCTCTTCTTTTTGTCTTTTGCAATTTTGACCATTCCTGGAGAGACATCAAGACCAATTATTCTAGAATTTTTCTGTCTGGATATTTCTAGTGCTGGCCAGCCAGTTCCTGTTCCAATGTCCAAAACAATTTTATTAGAAAAATTGAGAGAATTTATTTCCTTTTCATACTCTTTATACATATGTTGGTCGAACAGATCATCTGGCCCATCATAAAGATTTGATACTTCATCGTAAAATTTTGCTACCGATTTCATTTCCATGATTTTACACGCACGTTTTACACTTTGTGATAAAATTAAAGGGGTTCTTCAAAGTTAATATTGAACTAAGTTAGATGAAAATAGGAGAGAAGAAATATTCAAAATTGTTGATGTTTAAGCTGGTACTAATTGTAGGAGCTCGTCAAATTCCTTTTCTAATTGCTTCTCCACCTCACTGAAGACCTCATTTACCTGGTCTAATGGTACTATTTTTAATCTTGCTATTCTTTCACGAACTGGTAGACTTGTTACTTTTTCCATGGGAACTCCTCGATCAATTACTTCTTTTGCCCTTTCGTAGAACCTTATGATTATTTTCAGCATTCTATAGGCCTTGTCCAAAGGGCAGTACGTGTCTATCGGATGCAGAGCGCTTTGCTGGAGGTAGTCTTCTCTTATCATTCTTGCTGCTTCAAGAATGACTCTCTCACTTTCAGGTAACGCATCTGGACCTACAAGTTGAACTATTTCTCTAAGCTCTTCTTCTCTTTGCAGAAGCCACATAGCAGTTCTTCTAAGCTCTACCCAGTCTTCAGCGATGTGTTCCTTGTACCATTTTTCTAGGTTTTCTAGATATAGCGAATAACTAGTTAACCAGTTAATTGCTGGGAAGTGTCTTCTAGAAGCCAGGTCCTTGTCTAAAGCCCAGAAAACTTTAACAATTCTAAGGGTATTTACGGTTACTGGCTCGGAAAAGTCTCCACCAGGCGGAGACACTGCACCACAAACAGTAACCGATCCTATTCTTGGTTTTGATCCTATGGTTTCTACTCTTCCAGCTCTTTCGTAGAATTCGGCTAATCTAGATGCTAGATATGCTGGATAGCCTTCTTCTCCAGGCATTTCTTCAAGTCTACCTGATATTTCTCTTAATGCCTCTGCCCATCTTGATGTAGAATCTGCCATTAAAGCTACATCATATCCCATGTCCCTGTAATATTCGGCAAGGGTTATTCCAGTGTAGATTGATGCTTCGCGTGCTGCGACAGGCATGTTGCTTGTATTTGCTATGAGTATGGTTCTGTTCATTAGCGGTTCTCCTGTTCTTGGGTCTTTTAGCTTTGGAAAGTCTTCTAATACTTCTGTCATTTCATTCCCTCTTTCACCGCATCCAATGTAAACTATAATGTCGGTGTCTGCCCATTTAGCGAGCTGATGTAGCATAACTGTTTTACCAGTGCCGAAGCCTCCTGGTATTGCTGCTGTTCCTCCTTTTGCTTGTGGGAATAAGGTGTCTATTATTCTTTGCCCGGTTATTAATGGTACTTTGGTTGGTAGTTTATTTTTTATTGGTCTTGCTCTTCTAACAGGCCATCTTTGTAACATTGTTATTTCTTTTTCTTCGCCTAAAGGCGTTTTTACTTTTGCTATTACTTCCTCTACCGTATATTCTCCTTCTGGTGCTATCCATGTAAGTTCTCCACTGATTCCAATCGGAACCATTACTTTATGTGTTACTAGTGTTGTTTCAGGTACTTCACCTATTATGTCTCCTTCAACTACCTTTTCTCCAGGCTTTATCTGCGGTTTGAAGCGCCACCTTTTATCTCTAGGTATCGCCTCTGTTTTTACTCCTCTTCTTATAAAATCTCCAGTTTCTTCCTTAATTTTTGGTAGTGGTCGTTGAATTCCATCAAATATTTGACCTATTAATCCTGGTCCAAGTTCAACGGATAGCGGAGACCCTGTTGCTATAACTTTTTCTCCAGGTTTTATTCCTGTAGTTTCCTCATATACTTGTATGTAAGCTTTATCTCCGATTACTCTTATGACTTCTCCTATTAACTCCTCATTACCTACTCGACAAACCTCATACATTTTTACTCCTGTTAAACCCTCTGCTTCTACAAGTGGTCCAGCAATTCTCGATATAACACCTACTTTTTCCATTTTAAACACCTATTAGATATTTTAATTCTAAGTTTTATTCTTCGGCTTTCTTAAACTTAATTTCCACTCCTAGTGTTGTTCTTATTAATTCGCGAATTGGATCTACTTCTCTTTCTATTGGTCCATGTTTGTCTGGAATTTCTACAATAATTAGTGATGTTTTCTTATAAAGTTCCTTTATAATATCTCTTAAACCGTCAGCTATTCTCTCAGTTATTATTATTGTCCCTATGTCGTCTCGCTTTGATAATCTTTCTAATGTTCTTCGAGCCTCTTCCACTGATGTAACGGGATAAATTAGTCCAACGCCCGCTAATTTAAATCCAATAGCAGTGTCTTGGTCCGCTATAACCGCTATTTCCATTTTCACCATCTCTTTTTACGGCGAGAATATTTTACATATGAGATTTATAAACTTAATTTAAAATTGTTTTTCAATATCTTCGTGCGTCATAACCATTCCACAATATTGACAACGTAACTTTATGGGATGCTCATCTATTACTGTGAATACTGGCTCTATGGGTTCTCTAGGGTTGTTTGATACACACATTGGATTGATACATTTCACTATTCCCTTTATAACTTTTGGGAGCTTAACTTTTCTTTTCTCAATTACTTGGTAATTTCTTATGATATTAATTGTTGCTTTTGGTGCTATTAATGCAATCATGTTAACTTCCCTTGGATTAAGTTCTCTGCCCTCGATTTTTACAATATCTTTTTTACCCAGTTTTTTGCTTGGAACGTTCATAGCTATACTAACTACGTTTCCCTCCTTCCCAGTTATTCCCAGAATTCTTAATACGTTAAGCGCATTACCCTGTGTGATATGGTCTATTACTGTTCCATCTTTTATTTTTTGTACTCGAAGTTCTGACTCGTTCATTTATTTACCTCCTTTACACAAGATTGTTGGTAAAAAAGTTAATAATAATTTCCTTAGAAATGTAGCAGTGGTGGTTAAATGAAATTTAAGGGTCGTGATATAGTATCCATTAAAGACTTTACGCGTGAAGAAATCGACTATATTCTTAAAGTTTCCGAGGAGATGGAAAAGTACGTTAAAACAGGGAGCGATTTACTTAAAGGGAAAATAATGGCAACTCTCTTCTTTGAACCATCAACTAGAACTAGGCTTTCATTCGAAGCTGCTATGAAGAAACTTGGAGGGGAGTGCATAGGTTTCTCTAGCGCGGAAGGTTCAAGCGTAGCAAAAGGAGAAAATCTTAACGATACGATACGTGTTGTAGAAAACTATTGTGATGTCATTGTTCTCAGACACCCATTAGAAGGTGCGGCTAAATTTGCCGCTGAAGTAGCCACCGTACCCGTTATTAATGCCGGTAGTGGCGCTGAAGAACATCCAACACAAGCACTTCTAGATCTGCTGACAATTAAAAGTGAAAAAGGACGAATAGATGGTCTAAAAATAGCACTAGTTGGTGATTTAAAATATGGAAGAACCGTTCACTCCCTTGCGTACGCTCTCTCCCTGTATGATGTAGATTTATATTTCGTTTCACCAGAGCCATTAAAAATGAGGGAAAGCGTTTTACACGATTTAAAAGAGAAGAACGTAACTTATCACGAGTATACAAAAATAACGGATGTTATTTCGGATGTTGATGTACTTTATGTAACTAGAATCCAAAAAGAGAGGTTCTCCGACCCAGCAGAGTATGAAAAGGTACGGGGTTCCTATAAAATTACATTAGAGACCCTTAAGGAAGCAAAGGAAGATCTTGTTATACTTCACCCACTTCCAAGAGTAGAGGAAATTGATTTTGCAGTTGATCAAACACCATATGCCAGATACTTTAAGCAAACATATTACGGTCTTCTTCTTAGAATGGCACTTTTAGCGCTGGTTCTGGGAGCCATAGAAGAATAATTAAAGTGATTAATCGTCTCTACAGAGTTAATTCAGACAATAGTAAAAGACTTAAGAATTGGAAGACTATTTTATCAATCCGCTTCTAGTTAAGAAATCTAGGATATCTTGCTCAGTTTTTCCTGCATGAATGCACATATAAGCTCCAGTTAGTCTTGTATTATACATCACTCTCTCAGTATTTCGACTGCATGCTGGGCAGGTCTTTAAGATTCCTTTGAATAATTTTTTGCAATTTAAACAATATGTCGAACTTCTAGTATAGGTAAAGAAACCTACGTTACTAGCTAGAATCATACTTGTAAGTTTTCCAATTTCGCTGAGACTAAGACTTTTTAACTCTTTATCTAGGTTGATGTTAAGTATTTGCCCGCCTTTGAAATAGACATTAACCTTACCTACTAACCTTGCTTTCTCGGAAGCAGAGAGTTTGATCCCTGTTGGGATTATACCAGTGGAGTATAAAGATGGTATTGCATCTTTGTAATTTTGAAAAATTGTCCTATCTAATTTTAAAAACCTAAATGAAGGTTTTATATCAGATGTTTCCATAATATTAAGTCTAAGGCTCTCTTCTTCCGATATTTTTCTGATCAATTCATCAGAATTTCTCAGTATTTTGGTTAAGAAATCTATTGCGCTCTCTTCATTAAAGTGAGATGATGTGTGAATTTGAATTGCTTCAGGTAAACCAGTGTAGCATATTGAGTAGGATGCTGCTTCTTCCACGAAGTATGGGGATCCGTCAATCTTAAGGTTTAATAATGGTAGCAGTCTGTTTGATGAAACTCTTTTACGGATCTCTTCCCTTTTAATGAGGAAAGCTTGTACCGCACAGTTTATTGCATCGTTAAGCCCTTCAAAGAATCTATCGTCATCTCCTTTTGCCATAATGGCGATCCTAACCATGTTTATGGCTATCCAATCCATGTAACCTGTTCCAATGGTATCGGTTTTCCAGTTTCCTTTAAAACCAGCGTCAAGTCTGTGAATTGTTGCGCTATAGTTAGTGTTGGGTAGTTGCCAATCTAATGTCAAGTTAGCAAAAAAGGGTTGTCCTGTTTCTAAGGAAAGCTCTAATATTTTGTTGAACTCTTCCGAGTATTTATCTACCTCACGGATCTTAAAAATAAGCTGCGGCTGAATATAGGGCAAGTTGTTACTACTCTTTTCCTTAAAGATCTCTATTAACGCTCTTAAAATGTTTCTCGACTCATTTTCGTATTCGCCATACGTACCATCTTCTCTTCCCTTAAAACCTATAGCTGGCTCACTTTCTAAAAATTTTGGAATAGAAAATTCTAAATTAAACGTGATAATGGTTTTTCTCTCTACCATGTTCAAAAGTTCTATAATCTTTTTTAAAATGATTTTAGTTTTCTCATAGCTTGTAGATTTGAAAAATGGAGCCAGAAAAATATTAAAGAAATCAATTGACTGAGCAGAAGAGAAATGTGTGTCAAACAATGTAAGAAGATTATACAAATATAGTGGAACATCGTCGGCATCTTCAGGCGGAATCAAAGGATTAAAAATGTTTTCAGCACCATTAAAAGATATTTTTTCATTTAATAGAAACGCGAGATTATGTTGAATGCCATAGGGTTTTAATATCCAATAATTTGCCTGAGGGATATGTATTTTTCCAGATAAATGTGCATCCGCTATTTTTCTCGGTAAAACCTTTAGTAAAAGGTATTGTTCAAATACAGAGTCCCCTGCAAGTCCTCTGGCCAATTCTGGAGTTGGAAATAACGTTCTTTCGCCGGCGGTCTTTATGAGTTGGGAAACATCATATACCGGAAGCCCTAAACGGGTTAATGAATGACGATACTCCTCAAATCCCTTTTCTAGTAAGATAGCATTTACGAATTCTCTTATTAACGGTGCTGTCAAATATTTTACTTTTAACTTAAATAACCTTTCTTCGGCTTCTCTCGCTATTTCTTCTGCTAAGTCTTGAGGTACTCCTGCCTCCCTTTTCAATGCTTCGGCTATTTTACTTCTATCAAATCGCTCTATTTTTAGTTTTGATGTTCTAACAAATATTTCCCCAAATTCTCTACGTCCAAAATCTTCTAAAAGCCATAGAAAATCAACTACCCTCTCTCCCAATGGAGATAAAAAGTATTTACCGGTTTTCTCGTCAGATAACACAAGATTAGCTTCTCTAAGCTGATTTAAATGATATGCAAACTTACCTGCGTCCGTTTTCGGTGTCATACCAAGTTCATACATTATTTCCGTAAAAGAACGAAACTTTCTTCTGCTGAGAAGTTTAAGAATCTCAACCCTTAATGGACTGGATATAGCTGATAGCACCCGGAACGAAAAATCAAATTTCTCGCCCATATTAACCACCACCGATGTTAGAACACACTAATGGTGATTCTCAACACGCTTAAAAACTGTTACATTATCTTTCAGAGAGATTAAGAACTGCAAACTAAACTGCGATCCTATAACTACATAAACTATGCATGATTGAAACTTAGTTTCCTAAGTTTTTGGATAAGTGTTTCAATATCTTCAATGTGAGATACGGCGAGAAGAATTCTTTCCTTCCTTGCTAGTTCAATAACTATCGGGTCTATTTTCTTAACACCGTGCAAGATTATTAAACTTGGTTTCCCCTGACTGCTTCTCATGCTGATTAGAGGGAGTCTACCTGTGCTTATATTAGTAAATATTAATGCCCGTTGGATAGATGCTTTAAAAAGTTTGTCAAAAGCTTCACCGGAAAGTTCTCTCATCGCAAGCCCACCGTCGATGACCGCGTATCCGTAGATTTCTTGTTCAGATAGTTCTTTGCACGCAACAGGCTGAGCACCTACCATCTTACAGAAACGAGCGATTACAATAGGAGAGGGAAAATCTCTGATGTCAAGAATAATATCTGTTGGAATTTCTACGCCCATTAGTCGCCCAAACGCCGAAATAATCTGGCCACCGTTTTCTTCATCGATAGTTAAAAGAACATCAACAAACCGTTTAACAGTTTTAGCACCAGGAGACTTCCGCCTTCCACTTTCATAATCACTTATAACTGATGGAGAAACACCGAGTTTCTCCGCCAGGATAACCTGTGGGATATGAAACATCTCTCTCCACTTGCGCATTGTCTTGCCAGGGTCGTCTGAAAGAGATATTTCCCCAGCAATCCTTCTTGCAAGTCTTTCCTTAACAATATTAGAAATACTCATGTTTGAAGTTAAATGCTACCAGTCACATAAGTTTTTCGATTATTAAGACATCTGTCGAAAACGAAAACAACGTGGTAAAACCATCATTGCAAAATTTCAACTACTAAATTTTCAAGTTATCGCTGTTCCAGACAATTTTCGCCAAGGAACGCGAGCTTAATATTTAACAATTACTACACAATTATGTATGGAGTTGAAGCAAGACTGATCTGACATTACTCCTTCGAAATAAACTTTCACAAACTATTTTACTAGTTATACAAACTTTTACAGTTTACAATTTAATTTAAATGAATATTAACATATTTATCGACATCAGGCGTTGAAGTATAGTTTGGTGGGGCCGCCGGGATTTGAACCCGGGACCAGCGGCTCCCGAAGCCGCCATCATACCAAGTTCTCCGCTCGATGGAAGGAAATCATCGAGCTCTAGACCACGGCCCCTAATATTATTATGTTTGCTCCAGGTAAATAGCATATTCGATTGATTGCTTATGTGTCTGACCCGATATAGACATGGAAATTGTCGAAATTACATCAGATAGTTCTGACCTAAATTTATTTCTGTTGACTAACATTTAAGCTTTAGCAAAGAAAGATATCTTTTAGTATCGAGTTGTGTAAGAATTCTTTGTTTTTAGGAAAAATGAACGTTTTTGTTGTTTTTACACTACTCCTTCCTTTTTTAGTACTCCTCTTGCGGCTAAAATTCCGGTTGCTGCTGCCACAACTATTCCCCTGGAAAGTCCTGCGCCATCTCCTGCAACAAAAATGTTTTCTACGCTGGTTTCAAAATTTTTGTTGACTTCAATTCTGTTGGCGTAAAATTTGATCTCTGGAGCGTAAATGAGCGTGGATGAACTGGCAACTCCAGGTATTACATGGTCAAGTTTTTCAAGTCCTTCCAGTATATCGGTGACAATTCTGTGAGGTAGGGCCATAGCTACATCACCGGGCGTTACGTCTCTTAATGTTGGCTTTACGTTGCTTCGGTCAATTCGTGACCATGTGGACCGTCTACCCTTTTTTAGGTCTCCTAATCTTTGAAGGATAGGTTTCCCTCCACCTATGGTGGTTGCTAGTTTAGCTATGGAATAGCCATACGCAGTTGTGTCTTCAAGTGGCTCGGTTAGTTCAACTCGAACTAAGAAAGCGAAATTTGCGTTTCCAGATTTCTGTTTTAGTAGGGTGTGTCCGTTGACTCCAACAATATCTCCGTAAACTTCTTGAACGACAAAACCTTGATAATTAACGCAAAACACGCGTGTAAGGTCGTCAAAGGTTTTTGTGTAAACTCGGAATTTTGGATCCCTAGCTATTTTTATTATTGGTTCCATCACGACTGCTGGAACTTCCACTCTTACTCCTACATCTATTGGTTGAGGATGTGTTTTTATTCCGAGTTTTTTTGCTTGTTCTTGAAGCCATTTAGCTCCGATTCTTCCCGGAGCTACAATTATATATTTTGCTTGTATTTTTTGTCCGTTTTCAAGTTCTACTTCGCTTTTATTGATTTTTGTAACTTTTGTTTCGAGTATGAATTTTACACCAGCTTGTTCTAACGCCTTTTTGAATTTTGTAATTACTTTTGGAGCGTTGTCTGTACCTATGTGTCTTTGCGGTATGGGAACAAACTCTATCCCCACGGCTGCAGCTTTTCTCATGAGGCTTTCTACTTGGTCGGTATTTGCTCTATATATCTCTTGAGGAGCCCCGTATTTTACAAATACTTCATCTACTTCTTTTACAAGTTTCCACGCTTCGTTTTCACTTACGAACTCTTTGAGATTGCCTCCAATATCGGGTCTAAGATTCAAAAGGCCGCTTGAAAGTGTTCCAGCTCCACCTACACCGCACATTATTTTGCAGGGTTTACATTTACTACAGTAGGAGTATATTATGACTGGGCATTTCCTTTTTGGTACATCGGGCCCCCAGTCGATTACCGTGATTTTTAGATTTGATTTTGTTGCTAATTCATGAGCTGCGAACATGCCTGCAGGTCCTGCTCCCACTATTACTACATCGGTTTTCATGCTTATCCCTCATGGAAGTTAAAGCCTTAATATCTGTAGGTTAATGTGATTTAACTGTTACGTAGCATAAGTATGAACAAGTTATTTGTCATTAAGTGTTTTGCCGCACAGGACTTTTTAGGCGATTTATACGTTTATAAAGTTTTGAACCATATTATTAACAAAATTAAGAATATATTGTAATTCATTTGTTTTTTAATGAAGCTAATTTTCCAAGATACGTCCCATCTAATAGGTATATTTCCATATTTGGAGGCGATACACAGTTTGTTTTAAGTAGGGGTCCAAGAAGTTTTTGCGTAGTGTTTATTGGAATTCCTCCTAACATTTTGTTGTATGCTGGCATAACTATGATTTTTGTCTCTGCAACCTCTATTCCAAATAATTCTTTGATTTGTTGAACAGGATTCTCTGTTGTTTTTATTTTAACGTACTTCAAGTAGGCTCTTGCTATACAATTTGTATTCCAGGTTGCTTTAATCCATATTGGATATGTTACCTTAAATCCTGTTCCAGTGGTTAACTGGATTAATGGGTGTATGTGAGCCGTAATTAAGTAGTGCGCCCCTAGAAGTTTTACATCCGGCCACGCATGACCATGTATAAGACCGATGACTTCTTTTTCTTCTTTTATAACGATACCTCTGGGTGAATGTACTTTTACTTCGGGCGGAACTATAGCCTCTATTTGCCCATCGTGATTCCCTGGTACTATCTCTGTTTGGGCCTTCTTGGAGAGGGCTACAAGAAAGTCGTATACGTCGATAACTTCTTGGTATCGGGAAGCCGTAATTTCGTGCTTTACATCTCCAAGTATAATTAATTTTGATGGGTTTATTTTTTCCAATAGTTGTTGGATAGATTTTAAGATGCTAGGTGTTTGAGGTGGTATTTTGATTCCTGATTTTTCTAGTTCTTTTTCAAATCCTATGTGTAAATCCGCTATGCAAAGTATTTTTTCATTTTTTAATCGTATTTGAAGAGCTGGAACATTTGGAATAATTCTTATTTTTACCATTTCACTACTTATTATGTGAGAACTAAATTATAAGTTGTGATGCAGCTTCTGGGAGTGCTGTAGGAGTGTGGAAAGAGAATTCACTTATTAGAGAACTTGAGGAAAAGGGGGTTTTATCTGAGAATTTGTTGGAAAAGTTTGTCTTAAAATATGGAGAATTATTTTGGCGAGCAATTAAAGCTGTTGAAGAAAAACGTGTTAAAAAATACGTGTTTAAGCCCGGTGGGAAGTCTTTGTGGATTGTCATAGGTAGAACCAGAAAATATCTGGTTATACCAGATATTTACTGCAGTTGCGATGATTTCTACTTTAATGTAGTTACCAGGAAAAAGAGGCAAATATGTTACCATATACTTGCTAGGAAAATAGCTGAAGCATTAAAATTATATCAAATAATTAATCTTAAAGATGATTCGTTCAAGGATGTTTTAAATGAGATCAAATTATATAAGACGAATAGGTAAAGATCTTATGTCTCGGATGATGGAAGGAAATTATGACAATTTCTAAAAGTTTAAATAAGTGTTGGTGTGGTTAATTTTGAAGTGTTTCTCAGGACAGTGATAAAGTGGAGGAAAAGCAATGGAAACGGAAATTGCAAATATGATATTTGATATAAACATCGCTCTTGGAATATTGATTTTGATACTCATACTAGCATATATTGTTCTTGCAAAAGAAGAGTAGCTGTAGTGATTAACTATGAGTTACTCCCTAGAATACCTTGTTAATGTAACCCTTAAGGATGTTATACCATACATTTCGGAAATAAGATGGATGCAAGAAAAAATCGAAGAGATATTGAAAAAGGTAAGTCAAATAAATGAGTTTATGGCAGTATTGGAGGAGGAAATAAAAAGAGAGTCTCTTACAAGAAAAACTGACCTGAAAATTTTCCTTACGTATTTTCAGAAGAGAGTGAAGAGTATTGCAAGTAAAGAAAGAGCTGAAAGAACGTAACGTTGATCCCTTTAGTCTTTTACATAAAAAGATTAGAGAGGGGTTAAGAGAGCTTGGACTAGTTGAGGCTACTGAGCCGCAGAGAAAAGCTATTCCATGTATTTTAAACGGGAAAAATGTGCTTTTAATTTCCCCTACTGGTTCGGGTAAAACCGAAGCCGCTTTATTACCGGTATTTAGTTTATATTTGAATGAAAAGGAAAAGAAAGCAGTTAAACCTATATCGATATTGTATATAACGCCTTTAAGAGCCTTGAATAGAGACATTTTTCGAAGAGTGATAAATCTCGCTGAAAGTTTAGGTATTAGAGTTGAGATTAGACACGGTGACACTACTCCCTCCGTTAGAAGAAGACAATCATTACATCCGCCAGATATGCTAATAACTACTCCTGAGACATTACAGGCAATTTTACCCGGAGCAAGGCTGAGAGAATGGCTTAAAAATGTCAGATGGGTTATTGTAGATGAAATTCATGAACTTGTAACTGAGAAGAGGGGCGTTCAATTAGCAATTGCCCTTGAAAGACTAAAAGAATTAACTAAAAGGGAATTTCAACGTATAGGTCTCTCTGCTACAATTGGAAGTCCTGAGGTTGTGGGTAGGTTTCTCGTTGGTAATGGAAGACATGTAGAGATAGTTAGGGTTCCAATTGTTAAAGAGTTTGAGTTAAAAGTTTTATGTCCTTCTCCCCAAGCGGAAGACGTAAACATAAGTAAAAAAATATTTAGTACTCCTGAAACTGCTGCAAGAATTCGAGTATTAGTTGAATTATTGAAAATGAGTCAATCTGTACTTACTTTCGTTAATACCCGTGAGATAGCTGAAATTCTAGCTTCAAGACTTCACCTATATGACCCTTCTCTTAGCGTTGATGTGCATCACGGGTCGCTGGGCAGAGATATACGTATAGAAGTTGAAAGACTCTTTAAGGACGGAAAATTGAAGTGTATTATTTGTACATCATCTATGGAATTGGGTATTGACATAGGGACCGTTGATCTAGTTGTTCAGTATATGTCTCCAAGACAAGTTACTCGTTTGGTTCAGAGAGTTGGAAGGAGTGGCCATAGAGTTGGAAGAGTTTCAAGAGGTGTTATAATAGCTCTGGATGATATGGATGATATCTTAGAGTCTGCTGTTATAGCCTTTAAAACTGTAAGAGAGAAACTTGAACCCATAATTATACATGAAAAAGCTTTTGACGTTTTATGCCACCAAATTGCCGGAATAGTCCTCGATAAGGGAAATATAACGGTGAATGATCTATTTAATATTGTTAAGCGTGTATTCCCGTATAGGAATTTAAACAAAGAAGAGTTGCTAAAACTATTGGAATTAATGAATTATCTAGGGATAATAAGAGTTGTTGAAAATGTGGTTGTTAAAAAGACTAGGAAGACAAGGAGATATTATTACGAGAGTATTTCTACTATTCCGGATGTAAGGAAGTTTGAGGTTGTTGATTCCGCAACAAAGAAGAAAATTGGTACGTTAGATGAGAAATTTGTAATTAAACACGGCGATATTAACACTACTTTTATAATGAAGGGATCTGCATGGAAAATTCTTCAAATAAATGAGGGAAAAGTTTTTGTATCCTGTGTGGATGACCCTAAAGGTGCTATCCCAAGTTGGGAGGGTGAACAGATACCAGTTTTATATTATGTAGCCTCTGAAGTAGGTAAAATAAGAGGAAAAATTGCTGAGGCGATGAAAAGCGGTAGGTCACCTTTACCATTTTTGTTAAACGATCTATTTCTCGATATTGAAGCTGCTCAGAAGGTCGAAGAAACCTTAAAGAAACAACTTGACAGAGGGATCCCTGTTCCAACCGACCGATTGATGTTAATCGAAGTTTTAGATGATGTTTTGGTTATTCATGCCTGTTTTGGAAATTTAGTTAATGAAACTTTGGGCAGAGTACTTGCAGCCCTCTTAAGTGCTAGATTAGGGATTGATATTAGTTTAAATGTTGATCCTTATCGGATAATACTTAAAACATCAGCAAAAATATCTCCCAGGGATATTTTAGACATTCTAGAAAGAGAAATAGGTGTTAAAAACCTAGAGAGTTTGCTTAAAGTGGTTTTGCGTAATTCTAGTTTGTTAGCTTGGAGAATGTTCCATGTTGCAAGGAGATTTGGTGTTATAAGTAGAGATGTGGACTTTAACCTTCATTTAGCATGGAGGCTTCTCGATGCCTATCGAGATACTTTGATTTTTGAAGAAGCCGTACGGGAAACATTAATCACGGATTTTAACATCATACTCGCTAAGAAAGTATTAAATAATATAAGAAGAGGAAAAATAGCTCTTGTGGTCAAATCGTTAACTGATCCTTCTCCTATTGCTCTTAATGCATTAACTAGGTTTTATCCCTCTGATTATGTTCTTATGGGTAAACCTAAAGTTGAATTAGCTAGAATAGTCAAGGAAAGACTTCTTAACGAAAGAGTAAGGCTTGTCTGTATGAATTGCGTTTCTTGGGAAACTGTCAGAACTATTAAAACCCTGCCAGATAGAGTCGAATGCCCAAAATGCGGGTCAGTATTGATTGGCATTACATATCCTCATCAAACTAACATTACAAAAGTACTAAAGAAATATAAATTTGGCCAGAAATTAACAGCTGATGAAGAAAAAATAGTTAAAAAACTTTGGAAAACAGCTAATTTACTTGTTGCAAGTGGTAAGCAAGCTTTAATAGTTTTAGCAGCTAGAGGTGTGGGTCCGGAAATAGCGGCAAAAATATTGAGTAAGAAATATGATGATGAAAACGATTTTTACATAGAGATTTTAAATGCTGAAAGAGAATATATACGAACTCGAGCCTTTTGGGATTAAACTTTGGTTAAATTACACAGATAAATAAAGGAATTTACTTTCGTTTTTATAAAGTTTAAACCAGTTTTATGAAGTATCACAGGATATTGTATTTTCACGTAGCTAAAAACCATTTTTGAGATAACTTCCTTGGCGACTTCCATATTTAATACTATAAAATACTTCATATTTTTCGAAGTTTGAAAACTTATATATTGAAGTAGAATTATAAAGGCTGAGAAATTAAAGTTAAAATAATACTGTTGTTAAGGTTTTCTCTTGGAAGTGGAGATATGGTTGACTTAAGTTTTGAGGAAATTGTTGAGAAAGTTATAATCGAGAAAAAGATACCTAGATGGAAATTACTAGAATTAATCGAAAAGAAAAAGGAAGAATTAGGTGGATTAATTACAGATAAGAGTGCTGCTATGCTTGTTGCAAAGGAATTAGGTTTAAACTTATTTGATAGGTTTGTATCGGAGGGAAAAATAGATATAAATAAATTAAAACCCGGTATGAGGAATGTTACTCTTATTGGAAGAGTTTTACATATTTTCCCGATAAGAGAATTCACGATAGATAATAGAAAGAATGAAGTTGTGTCACTAATTCTTGGCGACGAGACCGGAGAAATACGAGTTGTATTCTGGAATAGCAACCATATAAAATTGATAAAGGAAGGAGAAATAAAGAGAAATGATATATTACGTATAATTGGTGCAGATGTTCGTGAAGGTCGAGATGGAAATGCAGAGGTACACGTAGGAAGTAAAGGGAAGATCGTTGTAAACCCCGAAGATGTCGACTCTGAAAAAATTCCTAAAGTATCAGGGAAGCGTTTAAAAATAGAAGAATTGCGTGCAAATATGTATAATATAGTTTTACGTGGCATTATAAAGAAAAAAAGTAGCTTAACAAGTTTTGAAAAGGGTGAGAAACAAGGAAAACTTTTGACCGCGATTCTTGGCGACGAGACCGGAGAAATACGAGTTGTATTCTGGAATGAAAAGGCTGAAGAAGCCGAAAAACTAAATGAAGGGAATATTGTTGAATTGGAGGGGGTCTATACTAGATCTGGGAGAATGGAGAGTTTAGAGGTGCATGTTGACTCCGAAAGTATAATCAGAGTCCTTCAGCCTGAAGATGTGGATGAAAAATTGCTGGCATCTGCTTCTGCTCCGAAACTTCAGTTCACATTGATTGGAGACTTAGCAGCTGGAGTTAAAACTCCATACGTAAATGTTAAGGGTATTGTCTCAAGAATTGAGTCTTTAAGAGAATTTGTTCGTGGAGATGGAAGTATAGGGAAGAGATTAGTTTTTATGCTTTCTGACGAAGATGGAAATGCAGTAAGGGTTGTAGCGTGGGATAATGAAGCCGAACGGCTTAGCAATATTTCGGAAGGAGATATTATTCAAATACTTCATGGATATGCTAGGAAAGGGATATCTGGAGATTTAGAGATACATATAAGCAAGCTATCAACTACAGAGATATTAGGGAAAAAAGATTTAGCCCCTCCTGTACAAATACAAAGACCTATCCATATAGCTGATTTCCGTAGAGTTAAGCTTAAAGATGTAAATGAAAATGAGAGGGTAGAGATTAGGGCTTCGGTAGTATATTTTTTTGATAGACCTTTGTTATACAACGCTTGCCCAGATTGTTTCAAAAAGGTTGAATTAAGAGATGATAAATGGTTTTGTTCAAATTGTGGCAGAGAAGTAAATAGTCCTGTGCAGAGATTAACATTAACTTGCATTATTGACGATGGCTCTGATACCATTGTTGCTAAATGTTGGGACGATGTCGCGGTTAAACTTCTAGATCTTAAGATCCGATTAGATCAAATTACTCGTGATGAACTTCTGTCGAGACTCGATGAAATTACGGGGAAAGATTTCATTTTTCGCGGAACTATTACATATAATGAGGTTTCGGATAGATTGGAACTAAATGTGCTTGATGTGGAACAAGTTGATCCGATTATAGAGGCAGAGAAATTAATAAATAAAGTGAAGAAAATTCTCTAATTTTATTTCAGTATTTGCTAATTTACCAAGATTTTTTCAAGTTCTTCTAATATTTCATTTTCGCTCTTTTCTGTTTCTAATAGTTGGTACGTCGCAAATCCTGGTTTTTTGTCTTTTAGTTCTTTACAGAAAAGTTCTACAGCTCGTTTTTGAGGATGTGTTTCGATGGTTATGTAAGCCCTAACTATGTTTGCAATTGTCGCTTCGTGAAAAATCAAAATTTTGCCGTCTTTTAGCTCAATCACACATCTATGATGTTTATGTCCCTTTGGAACGCCCATGAGAACTCTTTTTACATCTCTATTTCGGATTATAAAGATGTTCTCCACCCTATACCACCTGTTTCTCGGCTTCTTTCGATGTGGTAAATTTAAATTAGAAATATTTGAGAGTTACCTAGAATTGGTAAAGTGGTGAGAAATTATGGGAAGGAGAAGAAGGAGAAGGAAAGTTGTAAGGAGAGTTGTTAGAAGGCTTCCAACAATATTTGAGTGCCCAAGTTGTGGGGCTCAAGCTGTTAGAATAGAAATGAAGAGAGAAGAAGGCATAGCTATTGTACAATGTGGTAGTTGCGGGTTATCAGACACTATTAAGATAACTCCTCTTTCAGAGCCAGTGGATGTTTACGGTGAGTTTATAGATAGATATTATGCCACCATAGAAAGTGAATAGTATTGTGAGATTACACCGATTCAGTTAGTTTAAAAGATGTAAAGATATTTTAAGACCCATTCTCCCGTGCACTTAAATGTTTAAATATAGAAGCATGGCTATTAATGCTCCTAAAGCAGTTGATATGAAATTAACTGTGTTATTTTCTATAAGTTCATAACCCCTTATGTGTTTTGTTTTTTGTCCACAGTGAATACGCTTTTCAGTTATTTTTCCGCATACTTGACATCGATAAACCGCTTGAACTGTTGCTCCAAGGATACTATCGAATGTACAGCCTAGAAAACCGGCGACGACGCTTATAAATAATACTTTCATTCCCCAGTTCACATCAAGAAAACCGGCGACTTGGAGAAGAAACGCTACTAGCCCAATTATGAGCGCACCTGTAAATGTGGCAAATTCGCCTAAGGGAGTTATTCCACCTGAAGTTCCTGGTTCAACTTTTTTCTTAAGATTCACTATTAGTCGCGGATTCCCTGGATTTAAAAGACCTATTTCCGTAGCCAAAGTGTCAGCGGTGGCTGTACTTATTGCACCCAAAAAACCAGCAAAAAACACATCACCACCGAATTTTCCGTATCCTTCAAGAATCGCCAAAAGCATAGCTATGCCACCGTTAGCAAATACGTTGTACCATGCGCGTGCACCACCCTTCTCCTCAGCTGCTCCTCTACTTCTTTTAAGCTCGTATTTATATTTCGTAAACTGTGCAGCTATCAGATGAAAAACTAATATTATTAGGAACCACTGCCAACCACCAAGTATCCAAACTGACAATCCAACGGCAAATCCGGCAATTAACCCAGTCTTATCAACAGCCTTCTTTTTTACAGAAAGTACGCCAAACAGGCTGACGACAAAGACTCCTGAAATTATTTGAAATAAATTAGGCAATATTTCTCACCACCAGCGTTTTACTACAACAACTCACTTCCCATGCAAGATGCTCGAATATTTTATCGACAAATAATAGGTTCCTTTGATCCATGTTTGAGTATATCTCGCTTCACGACACTCATAAAAATATTTTGGTGAAACCTAGACGTCATATAAAAATGCTTCATTAAACGTCGTATAAATTCCGTTTAATCTCTTCTTTTACAAGTCTTCTTATGGCTTCCCTAATGGCTCTTAAAAGGGCTTCTTCAACCATCTCGCCGGTTATCACAGTTCTATGTGGTTCAAAATATCCTCTTTCCCTTCGAATTTCTTCTAGTATCTTTCTTATGTCTTCTTGTGTTACCCCAACAACACGACCGATATTTCTCATTGCTTCAATTTCTGTTTTCGGTCTTATCGAAATACCGGAAGCCGCGTAAAGACCGCGTAAAAACTCCACGCCCTTCATTTTCACATCGAGATACGTTGAAGTCTTATGACCCATCATGAACTCAACGTACTCGACTGGGACACCCGCAGCCGTTAACTGCGTCTTAAAATACTTTCGCAGACTATGAACCCTCAACTCGTATCTCGCACCCTTTTCTCCTTTGCCGGGTGTCTTCTGTATCAAACCGGCTTTTACCATGATGTTATGAATTATTCGCTGTGCTTGACGGGTCGATAAATGTCTGGGAACTCGCGTTTCTGTCCGAATTAACGGAGATTCATCGTGAATTATCTCCGGAGGTATTTTTCCACTCGGAGACCCTCTTCTCCTATATTCTAAGTACATTTTCAAATAGTTCACGGCTTCCTCGCCGATAAAAGTGAAATAATCTGCGTATTTTCCCTTCGTAATCTCCGCGGGTACACGAATACAAACGGGTACTCTACCGGCTTCTAAATCTTCCTTCACGTGTTTATACTTCAGTTTTACAAGCGTACCGATACGCACGCCGGATAACGCAAGAATACTAATCATTACTTTACCTCTTAAATCCGCAACATCAAGCATTTTCTGCAACTCTTCCGGTCGAGGAGCACGGTCTGGATACTTCATGCGAATCTTAGGTCTCATAATTCTGCCAACATCTATACCATTGACTTGTAACCATGTTTTAACCATCGCTGTGGATACGGCAATCGTTGAAGTTGCACGCCCCGAAGCGGTAAGTTCCGCAATCCACTCCTCAATTATTCTCCTAACTTCTTGTACTCTCCTCTGGTTTAACGTCTTCTTTCTTGTAAAGCACGAAGCTATAAACCGGTCTGGTGTCGCCTTAACAAAATCCAAGAATTGCTTTACCCTCGCAGTGTAATGTGCGGGACTTGTAAGTGAAGCCGTTTTGTAGCGTCGAAGGTACGCCATGAGTCTACGCATACTCTTGTTTTCCCAAGCAAAGGGGATAAGGGACGGTTGTTCATGTGATAGAGATTCAGCAACGTAGTTTAAGAGGTCTATATCCGCTCTCGAGAAACCCGGCTCCAACTTGACGGATACGGGTCTCCTAAACCGGTTACTCGCTCCGTATCTCTCAAAGAAAAGACAAACACCGGTGTCCCTATACTTTTGCAGTCTCTCGAAGCTTACAGGAAAATCTACGGCAATCTCGGGCATAGATTTACGTTGCGTTTCCAAAACATCTAACCTTTGACTCTTCGTCTTCAAACGTCTTCCCATAAGACATTTACCTCCTTACTCTTTTCTCTGGTCTCCATATAGGGAATAGAAGTATAAAACCGTTTCTTGTGGCTCTTGGGGACAAGTTTGAAACCGAAACCGTGTAACATTGTCTTTAAGCCTCCGTTTCAACTACTTTCATCTCGATGATGTCGCTCTTTAACAGGGCTAGACCCGACTCCCTAGACCGCATACTACGGTCTCTTAGGGCGGGTCTATCCCAAATCACAACGACGTAGTTACTATCTTCATGTACGAGCCAGCCAACAGTCTCACGTACAACCGGCTTAACCTCTCTCGAATCCAAATTGCGGAATTCAACGTGGTCTAAGTAACGGATTTTTACGAGTTTAGTCATCGTCTCCCCCCGCCCAAAAACGCTTCAAGTTGTTCAACTTGTTTTTTAACACCCTCTTCGACGCTCTTTATTAATTGCTGAGTTGCTGAGTCTAGTTTACTATCACCCACTATTTTAGACTCTTTGTTTTCCCCTACCTCAATCTTCACCTCTTCACCGGTCACCGGGTCACATACACATATACAATTATTAATGTGGTCGAAAGTTCGAAAGTTCCTGAGCGAGGCGACTATTTTCTTGAACATCCCAACGACGGTCTTAGTATTTTCGGCGAAAGTTGTCGAAAGATTAGAAACGTCATCTAAGTCAATGCCAATAAGAGGAGAGTAAACGTTATAACGCCCTTCTTGCCCCTTATTCAGGTACCCCTTCTCGACAAGCTTCTCCAAAATCTCGAAACTGCGAGTATAGCTTAGTTTAGTTTCGTCGGCAACATCACAAACACGTACAACGCCCTTCTTTTGAACAGCCTTGAGAACCTTAATCTCGTTTTCAGTTAAACCCACTTTTACCTTCATTATAACGTTCCAGCCGAGTTGCAATGCAACGTATAAATCCGTGAGGTCTGCAACATTTTTCATATTCTCCGGCTTCTGAAACCGGCGAATATTAGCAACAGTCTCGATTAAATCACATATCTTATCCGGGTCACGACGTGAATCGGGCGTCTTATGTTTTTCGAAAAGTACCATTAACTTCTGAGCATAGGGTATCTTCACGTCGCACCATTCCATTTCTCTGAGGATTTTAAACGCACAACGCCACACCCTTAACTCATCTTCAGAAACTAATTTCCTTTCACCCGCCCTCAACTTCAATTTCTCTTTTTTAACTTCCTTCGTTAATTCCTCATCACTTGACGTTACTAACACCCACATACCGCTCTCTAAGGCAATATCGCGGCTAATTTCGTTCGTGGTGATAACTATTGCTTTTGCTGGAATATCGACGGTTTCGGTTACAAATTTACCAGTACGAGGGTCTCTATACGCATATTCAGCCCTAAAACCACCGTCATCTGTCCGCATAAAACGAAGTTGACGGCTCTTCTCATCACTAAGTCTCTCAGCATCTGGGAAATAAAGAACATCAGCGTCTTTAAGTTGTTCAGAGTAACGAAACGCACCGGTCGTCAAATAACCTCGTTTCTCGTACTTTAGTCCCAACAATTCAAGTGACATCATTACTATAGTGTCTTTTGATGTTCCCGGCTCGCCGTGAATGTAAATTATCCCTCTTTGTTTTTTCGCGGCTCCAAGCAAAAGAATAGGAATAAGCCGCTTATTCCTCTCCTCTTTAATAACAAAACGCGGTTTACCAATCTGTCTAACGATAAATCCCTTCTCAAATAGCTTGCCCAACTTGTAGAAAAACGCCGGGTCTCGCAATAACTCCATTGCCTTTTTATGAGTCTCCTCATCGAATTCCTCGTCGTCTCTTTGTTGTTCCACTGAGACTTCACTCGTTTTTTGCTGTTTCAGTAAGCTAAGTGCGGTTTGAAGCTTGATAACAAGTTTTTCTATGTTTTCCGCGTCTCTGAGGTCTAAAAGGTCGAGTAAAGGCTTTAATGAGCCGCGTTTTAAACGGAGCGAAGCAATCGACTTCTCCGAGTTAAAGAAAAATTTCCCCGACCACACGTTTCCGTTCGCATCGAATAGCTGGAGACAGTAGTCTTTCCCTTCCTTCCATAGCCTAAAAATAAAAGTGGAGAACTTAGTGTAGACCGCACTGTCAAGCATCACGTAGTCTTGAGATTTCAGTTGTTCAGCAACGTTTAACTTACTGAACATCGCCACGACTCACCCCTACAGTTTCAAGTAGGCAATCAACGAGTTTCTTTAAACTGTCTCGAGAGCCGTAGTATTCCGGCATAGTTTTTATCAGTCTCCCGTTGCTGTAAATCTCAATAAGCCATAGTATAAGCCTTTTTAGCCAATAGTTTAGTCTGTGATGTCTGACCCGTACCATAAATGTCTCAGTACCGCCAGTAATCGCCACAGGCATATCGGCGTCCCAATCCTCAGCAAAGTAGCTGAAATGTCTGCGATGTATGTTGTTGATAAAGTAGTCTACGTCCTCCTCTCGAAACCTAAAAGTCGTAGCACCTAAATCTATGCTAATAGCGGCATACTTCTCTCTCTTATACACTCTAAACAAAATCATTTGTCCTTCGAGTCTAAGTCTATACACCGTTACGTTTTTATTTTCAAATCTCTTCTCTAACATGACAAACACCTCCCGGCGTTTGTTTTGTTACCTCCGGGTTCCGCCGCCGAGTTTCCGCCGGGGGGTACCTTTTACTTTATTTTTCGAGTGTGTGAGAGAATGTCACGCGGGTTTTTGGAATCAAACCCAAGAGGGCTCAGTTTTTTTGTTGGCAACGTAGTACACGAGTTCGTTGATGATTACAACCTTGATTTTTCCCTCTCTGAGCAGTCTGATGATTACCCGCTCCGTATCACGCATCGTTAAACCCGCTTCTATGCCGACTTCTGCGAAAGTCATCGGTCGGTTTTTCTCCCGCGAAATGTTTAACACATAGTTGTCGAAACGCTGCCGCCTTGAGAAATGTCTACGCATAGCAGTCGCCTCGTTTTCGCTGCTCCATGTTTTGCACAGCAGCAAAGAACGTAGTTTCCTGTATTTTCTCGAGATATGCCATTAATGCATGTCGAAGTAACTCACTCTTAGTAACGCCAAGCGTTTTACATACACGTTCCAGCACATCAAACACCCGAGCGTTAATTTTGGTTGCAACCGTCTTCATCTCGAGTTACCCCCTTGTAAACTTCAAAAATAAGTAAGCAAAAAGGGTTAATAAAGATTAAACGACTTTAAACCGCATCACCGAAGTGTAATTACAAAACACGGGGAAAATTTCTGTCAGAAGTCATAACGACCGGTATACCAGTATACTCAACATACACAACCCCAGTAACAACAAGAACCGCACCCGCAACTACACCAATAGGTGTAACAACCACACACCCGGCTTTTTTACACGGTAACAAAAGCCCGACACAAACAATCAAACGGCTTTTTTAAACAAAAAAGCCTAAAATTTTAGGACACGTCGCCGCATGGGAGCATTTTAAGGGATTTTTAAGAGTTTTCTAAGCCGGCTTTTGAGGCTTGTTCACGATTCTCCAAGCGAGTATGATAATATAATAAAAGTATAAGAT
>JAEOSG010000066.1 GCA_016840485.1 Candidatus Baldrarchaeota archaeon | reverse complement strand
TATGAAGTATAGAATCATAAACCTATATAAATATTTCTCCATAAAAATGAAGTAACTATTCGATAACAAATTCTTATGAAAACATAGGAAAACACAAAACTGTTAAAACATCATCAGTATTTTTGAGTCACCAATACCGTAGCAGAGTTAGATGGATGGGTGTTTGTGTTGGATGTTTTGTTTTCTCAGAGTGATTGTCTTGCTGTCGATGTAAAAATTTAAGTAACGATATGTATAATGATACCTATCGGTGAGCTAAATTGAAACACACGACTCTTTTCGCCGTTATTATGATAGCGATCTTAGTGATAGGCGTCGGTATATCCATCTATTACTTCCAAATTCGAAAAATCAGATTCACAGTACTCCATGCAGGTAGTCTAACCGTCCACATGGAAGAATTTGAAAAGGTATTTGAAAGCAAACACCAAAATGTTGACGTTATTCTAAAAGCCTATGGTAGCCGACAAGCCGCAATGCAAGTTGCAGAGTTGAAAGAGGAATGTGATGTTTTGGCAGTTGCAGACTACGGAGTTATAGAGGAATTGCTGTTTCCAAAAAACATGGCAACATGGTATATAGCGTTTGCCAGCAATGAAATATGCATTGCTTTCACAAACAGTAGTAAGTATGCAGATGAAATAAATGCAACCAATTGGTACGAGATACTTCTAAGGAACGGTGTGAAATTCGGTCATTCAGATCCTAACCTAGATCCATGTGGGTACAGAGCAGTAATTGTTATGAAATTAGCGGAAAAATATTACAACGTCCCAGGGTTTTTTGATAAGTTGAATTCAAGTGAAAATAAGATCATAAGACCGAAGTCAGTTGAATTAATAGGACTACTAGAGGCTGGAGAATTAGACTACGCATTTGAATACTTATTCGTTGCAAAACAACATAACCTTAGATACATTCAACTTCCACCGAACATAAGTTTAGGTGACTGGAAGTGCGCTGATTACTATGCTACAGTAAATGTAACTTTAAGTGGTGGAACTGTTAAAGTTGGGGAACCAATACTTTATGGAGTAACAATACCAAGTACATGTAAACACCGGGATCTTACAATAGAATTCATAAAGTTGATGCTGGGAGAAAGAGGTCGGCAGATATTTGTTGATCGCTACTTGAAACCTCTCGATACCTATTTAACTAACAACATTACAAGTATCCCCACGGAGTTAAGAAATGACCCAGAAATAGGTTCTAGACTTCAACAGTGGGAGAAGTAATGGTAAAGGGAAGACAAATTGAATGGCTTACTCTAGGATTTATGCTTTTTTCTGCAATGATTTTCTTATTTTTCCTACTTCCCATAGTAAATGTAATTATTCAAAATCCGATCGATATTCTTGTAAAGACAATAATGGATAAGGAGGTGCAAGCATCTATATTCATGAGTTTTCTCTCTGCGACAATTACAACAATTATTACTATAGTGTTAGGAACTCCATTGGCGTATCTTCTTGCAAAGAAAGAATTCCGCGAAAAGTCGTTTGTTGACTCACTAATAGACCTACCAGTGCTAATACCTCATACAGTTGCTGGAATTGCACTCCTAACAATACTCGCACCAAACACGTTCATTGGGAGACCTTTATCGGAGTTGGGTGTCTACTTTCTCGATACAATCTTTGGCATAGTTGCAGCACAAACTTTTGTTAGCGCACCTCTATATATAAAGACGGTGAAAGAGGTTTTCGCAGATATAGATCCAAGTTTGGAGAAAGCTGCAAGAACACTTGGTGCATCGCCATTCAAAGTTTTTGTAAAGGTAGATCTGCCATTGGCTGAACGTGGTATGCTTACAGGTGCGATTCTATGTTGGGCAAGGGCCGTATCGGAATTCGGAGCAGTGATAATTCTCGCTTATTATCCTTACACAGCGCCGGTTCTAATATTTGTTAAATTTATGAGTGAAGGGCTGTCTGCGTCTCGGCCAATTGCCGCGTGGCTCATGATGTTAACGTTTGCAATTTTTGCGTGTTTGAAAGTTCTTCAAAGGGAGCGTTAAATTATGCTAGAAGTTATAGATTTATGGAAGAAGTGGAAGGAATTTGAGTTACAGGGTATAAGCTTTGAAGTAGAGAATGGTGAATATTTTGTGTTACTTGGGCCTTCTGGAGCAGGGAAAACTCTTTTACTTGAATGTATAGCGGGTCTACATGTTTTAGATAAGGGGGAAATAATTATTGATGGTAAAGATGTTACCTTTTTCCCGCCTGAAAAGAGATCTGTTGGAATGGTATTTCAAGAATATGCGTTGTTTCCACATATGACTGTTTGGGAGAATGTAGAGTTTGGATTAGAGGTAAGAAAAGTTCCTCTCAACGAGAGAAGAAGAAGAGTTAAAGAGCTTTTGGAACTCTTAAAGGTGGAACAATTAGCTCACAGATATCCAGGTACATTAAGTGGAGGGGAGAAGCAGCGGGTTGCCTTAGCTAGAGCTCTAGCTGTTAATCCAAAGGTTTTACTGTTAGACGAACCGTTAAGTGCTCTTGACGCGCCGCTAAGAAGGAAGTTACGTGATGAGTTAAAAAGATTGCAGAAAGTTTTGAGAATACCGTTTGTTCATGTTACTCACGATCAAATGGAAGCATACTCTCTTGCGGACAAAATTGCCGTTATAAATAAGGGTGTGATTTTGGAAATAGGTTCTCCAGAGAAAATATTTACGTCTCCTAGAAATGCTTTTGTCGCCGAGTTTGTGGGGTTTGAGAACATATTTAAAGGGAAAGCGAGAAGGGAAGGAGATATTACGGTTGTAGATATAGGAGGTGTTGAGATAGTAGCGAGTGAACCCGCTGAGGGCGAAGTGATTGCTGCTATTAGACCAGAGGAAATAGTTTTGTCCTTAAGACCAGTAGAGACAAGTGCGCGAAACGTAATGAAAGGAAGAATTACCGAAATCGTTCCAGAGACATATATTGTGAAGTTAAGGGTAAATGTTGATGGTGTTCAGTTTACTGTGTATGTAACTCGAAAATCTTTTTTAGAAATGGGAATTGACATCGGTCACGAGATTTCTCTAATATTTAAAGCCTCTTCTGTAAGGATACTGTAATATTGGTATGAAAATAAAATGGGTAAGATTAGGGTTCTAATGTTCTAGATTGTTCTTAAGGTTAAAGGTTATTGAATTATAGGCAAGATTTGTTGTTGTAGTGAGTTTAAAAGATTGTTTTTAATTCTAAACTTGTAATAGGGCTTTAAAAGGACGTAACATTTAAATAGTTTGTAATATCCTTACCTTTCTGTATACTTTAACGTTATTGCGACTTCCGCAAGAAATAAAGTTGCCACTTGTGTTTTTACCAAAAGTTTATATAACTATTACAACAAAAATAGTGATGAGGCATTGAATTGTCCCCTCGAATTGCGAGTTTCGTAATAGCAGTGATGGATCAGGGGATGGAAAATGGTGTCAATTATATCTAAAGAGAAAAACGAAGTAAAGGGTAGTATGGCTGAAGAATCAACCCTATCACAGGGGCGAATAAGCGTAAAACCAGTATTTATCCATGGAAAATTGAGAAAGAAGAAAGCTTACATTTTAGAGATAGCTAATATCCATGATTCAAAAGATAAAATCCTGATTCTAGAGGATGAAGTTACGCCACTACTTGAGAACATTTTAAAGGGAGAATCTTTTACATTTAACGGCGAGTTCTGCGACTTAGAATTTAGATGGAGAGGCGATACAGTTTATCTCTTCTATAAAGTTAAAGAAGCGGAAAAGATACCTCCTCTTCTTGTGCCAGTAGGTTTAAATAAACAGGATGTCAAGGATCTGGTTGGAGTTTTAGTTAGTATTAGGAAAAGAAAACAGCAGCTTAACTTTTAACTTCAGTCGACAACAGACTTAGTATTCTATTTTTTGCTTCTCTTACGACATATTCAAGTTTTCCATCCGAATTGTCTAAGAAAATTGTTTGTATGCTTAAAGAAAATTTTTGCTCAACGTTTTTCTCGTAATCTTTAGAAACTTCTATATATTCTTTTTGAATTTTTAGGATCTTTTCAATTCTCTCGTAGATTTCTAGTTGTGTTTTTTCCTTAAGTCTTCTTTCTAGGCTTTCCCTGTCAGCGGTTAAAACGATGTTTAGCTGTGGAGGCGGCAGGAGAAGCTGTAAGGTCATTAAGGAATTGTATGGTACTCCATCTAATTTCCCGTACACTAAACCGCTTAACACGTATCTATCGAGAATTAGTACACTATCCTTTTTCTCTCGCCATTCTTCGATTTCCTTGTAAAATTCTAATCTATTTGCTGTTTGAAGCAACTGAAAAATTACTGCTTCGTTCCACTCAAATTTTCGCTTTTTCAACATTTCATCAATGATACTTCCTATTCTAGTTTCTCTACTCGGAAAAATCAATACTCTAACTTTCACGTTTTCTTTATCGAGTTCTTCGCGTAGAAAATTAACAACTGTTGTTTTACCCACCCCATCGGTTCCCTCTACCTGAACAAGCACCATATCTATTGCACCCACCATTTAAGTTTGGAGCTTTGTTAATTCACTTTTAAATTTATTAACCAGACTATTTAATAACTCATTAATGTTATTTGATTTCTTTATTCCGTATATAGCAAAATCGGGTCTTCCTCCACCTTTACCGCCATGTTCACTCAGAAATTCTTTAAGAACTTTTGAAACATCTAAGTTTACGCCTTTAGAGATAGCTACGATAGACGCTGTTTCATTAGTCCCTAAGAGCACTGCTACAAAACTCTCTTTAATTTTCTTTTTTAATTTTCGACCCAACATGGCTAGCTCTTTTGCCTCAAATCCTTTACAAATACCATGGTAAATAGGAATATTCTGCACGACTTCCCTACTTTTTTCGATATAAGATGGTAGCGCTTCAAGTAATTGTGTTTTTAAATAACTCAGCGATCCGCGTAATTTCTCATATTTTTCAAGTACATATATTATTTCATCAGGGTTGTATCCTAGGTTTTGTGCTTTCCATAAAACTTGGTTTGAAACCATTAACGCAAAGTTAAGCGCATCTTCCCCAATCTTAAAGTTAATGTGATAAACGTTATCATTTCCTTTTCTTTCTATAGAGGTTATTTTAAAAAAGGTTATTTCACTCGTTTTTCTTAGGTGTGTCCCAGAACAGGCCGCCTTGTCGAAATTTTCGACTTCAACTATTCTAACTTGGTCGACTCTTTTGAGAAGGGAATCTCTAACTCTGATATCTTCTGTCAAATCTTTAACGTTTAGAATATATGTTTTGACGCTTCTATTTTCATGTATAATTTTGTTTACCTCTGCTTCAACTTTTGTTAAGGTTTTCCAATCTATTGGTCTATCACTTTCAACTGTAATTGTTCCATTTCCTTCTCTTTTCTCATCGTCAAAGGTAAGCCATATATCTTTCAGTTCTGAGCCAGGAAATTCATTTATTAATGATCTATAGAAAATGTGTTCCGCTGTGTGAAGTTTCATCAATGTGTATCGGCGGTCCCAATCCAAAACGCAAATCACTTCGTCTCCTACATTTAATGGCCCTTTTCCTTTAACTATATGAACAGTTTTGTCCTCTTCTCTTTCTACATCTATAATTCTGTAAATCGTGCTATTTTTGAGTAGTTTTCCCTTATCGCAGTCTTGCCCACCACCTTTATATCTAAAGACAGTTTTGTCTAACAGAACTCTAAATTTACCATTTGTTCTTTCACATGAAACTATTTTTGCTCTTGTTTTATCGATATAAGGGTTTTGTAACCAAATTTCACTCAATTTTTAAGCTCTCCCTCAAATTAGATTAACGGAGTTTATTTAATGCTTAGACGAAATATGTTTTTGATCTTTTATGTAGTTAAGTTTATTTTAAAACCTATTTTTGTGATCTTAACATTTATTGCATCTTTGATGCTTAAAATTTAATATAACCTTGATATAAAGTCTATCCTAACCATCTAGGCTTTAAAATATATCGGAATTCAGATAAGAGTAGTGAAATACCGTCCAGTAATATTTTTATTTTGCGATGTTCTCACTATGTCATCATAATATAGCTATTAAATTGTGATTTTGGATCGTGGGGGTGATTGTTATTCCAATTTTATCTGTAAGGTTGAAAGATGAAGTTTATTTAGCAATGGAAAAGTTTAAGGAGGTTGACTGGAGCAAAGTTGCTACTAATTTTTTTAAAAAAGTACTTTGGGAAATATCCGAGGAAATCGTTGAAATGTCCACCAAAGAATGGCGAAAACATCTTGAAATCGCTTTAACGAGAGGGTTAAAGGTTGATGAAAATCTTCTTTTACTTGCTAAGTCCGTGTTGTTAAGTGTTCCAAGATATTTTGTAGATGTTGAAGATGTTCAGAGAATTCAAAGCCACGGAATGATTATCTCACATGACATTCCGCGTTTAATATGGAATATTTCTGAAATTACATATTCTCAAGTAATAACTCGCTACATGAGCCCATTTACAGGCGCTTTACGATGCGATTGGGAGCCGCTCTTCGTTGAAAAACCTTTTAAGATGGATGAAAAACTCTTTGAAAAACTTTTAGATATTTTAGAAAGAGGGTCTACAGAGGTTAAGGCTGCTGAGTCTCAACTCTTATTTAGTATCGAAACAACTTCACCTTTTGTCTTTATCGATACTCCTGAAACATTTCATGAGATATTAAGGAAGAAGAAGATTTTAAATAACTTTATTCCTCAATTAGGATTTATACTAAAAATATCCGATGGCAAAGAAGTAAAACTACAGTCTTTATCCTTTGAGGATGTTACTGAATCTGTAGAAAATGTTCGTCTTATGATTTACGCTTCTCTTTCTAAAATCAAGAATATAATGTTGAATCCAGAGTTAATTAGATGGATGGAAACACCTATATCCTCTGAAATGTGGTCTGATATCGATAAGAAGATAGTGTTTTCGAGGGAACTAGCTAGTAAACACATACGAGGAACAGCTGTGAAGATAGTGTTAATGGAAAACCTGCCTGAAATTATAGGGTCGCCTGTTAAGGAAGACTTAACAATGGATATTATTGAGAAAGCTGAGGATGTTTTGAAAAAAATAGTTAAGATAGAAAACGATACGCTTAGAGTTTTAATCAAAGGCTACAAATAGGTAGAAAAGTGGTTAAATATGGATAAAGGGGATAAATGTCTATGTGTACATTGATAATTTTTTACAAAATGTTTCACGGGTATCCGGTTGTTGCATTACATAACAGATATGAGAAAAGAGGTACTTTAGAGCATCCTCCAACAATAATGGAAGGTAGATTTAGAGTTTTCTGCCCGTTAGATGTAAGGTCAGGTGGTACGTGGATAGGTTTTAATGAAAGAGGGTTGTTTGCAGCGGTAACCGACCAACACACAGCTTTACCTGTTAAAGCCGAGAAAAGTAGAGGGGAATTAATGCTTACAGTTCTAAGAAATTTTTCATCAGCGGAAAACGCAGCAAACTACATTAAGGATAATTTTGGTAGAGGCTATAAACGGGGTAACTTTGTAGTGCTTGATTCGGAGAAAGGTTATCACATCATATATGATAAAAAATTGATTATGAGAACTATGGAAAGGGGAATCCATGTAATAACGAACCTTATGGCTGTTCCAGGAATAAAAATCCCATCTGAAGCGATCGAGATATTCGAACTTGCAGAGGCGAGGCGGAAAAGAGCGGTTAAACTAGCGGAAAATGTGCCCGTAAATGGAATTGAAGAAGCTATCTTGGTGATTAAGAAAATAGCAGCAGATCACGGAGAGAGTAAGAGTAGAAAATCTATATGTTATCATGACGAGGTGGATTGGACTATGACATCTTCAATTATAATTGCTGTCTCTAAAAATCTGATAAACTCCAAAGTACTGTATTGTAAGGGAAATCCATGTGAAAATTTGTTCCAAGACTATTCGTATATTGTTAAAGAAGCGTTGCAATCAAAATAAAGTCTTGTAGCAATAAGTTCATAAATCGACTTCGCATGCTTTATTTTGTTGAATCCACTTAGGAGTTATGCCTATTTCTTTCAAGAGTTCATAGAGTTTTGCTATTGGCAAGCCTATGACATTATAGTAGCATCCATTTATCCACTCTATGAAAATTCCTCCTAACCCTTGTATTGCATAGGCTCCTGCCTTATCTAAAGGCTCACCTGTATTTACATATGCTTTAATTTCTTCTTCTGAAAGTTTCATCATTTTCACTTTTGTTTTAACACATTCAACGAACTCTCTGCATTTTTCTCCATTTTTAACTTCTATGATTGATATTGCTGTAATTACTTCATGAACTTTACCACTAAGCAGTTTTAACATTTCTACCGCTTCTTCAGGGGTTCTCGGTTTTCCAAAAACAGTATTATTATATACCACAACAGTGTCAGCTCCAATAATAACGCCGTCCTTAATTTTTTTAGCAGCCATTATTGCTTTTTCTAGCGATATTCTTTTTGCAGCCTCTTCTGGAGGAAGACTCTTCATAAATTTCTCTTCATCTAATCTCACTGGATAAGCTTCAAATTCAAATCCCTTTTCCTTTAAGATTTTAAATCTTCTTGGAGAAGTAGATGCTAATATTATTTTCATAAGATTTACCTCGCCTAATTATCCCAGTTCATTCTTTATTACTGAAAACTCCTCGAGGATTTTAAGGGAATCCCCGTATATTTTTTCCGCATGTTCCCTTGGAGACGTCTTTATTCTTGAGGCCGATAAGATCAAGTCTTTTAATGCCATTAACGTTTCATTTTCATTTCTATAGTCAAGTAGTTTATACTCTTCAAACTCTTTGTTGTCAACTTTAAGTATCAACGTTACTCCTTTTATTATTTTTTCAAGACACCAATCCAATAGAAAAGAAGCAGAGAAAAAAGATTCACCTTTAACTAATATATCAAAAATTTTTATTAAAATTCGTGGGAAAACCTTGCTTAGACAACTAGTTATTTCAAAACGTATCGAAACATCTTTAATTGATTCGATCTTCCTGTCAAAACTTCTAACAAACGTTGAATATTGTTTTATGACTTCTAAACATCTATTTAAGTATTCTTCCGCCTTTTCTCCATTTTCAAATACTCTAAAAATTTTCAGCAGATTTTTACTTAAATCTCTTCTTTTAATGTCCTCTAATACTCTTAGTAGTCTTGTTGGTAAATATGGCCAAAGCCCTATCATCCCAGATGCTTCAACAAGTATTTTACCGCTTTCCATTATTGCAAAGGGTGAAAAGAACGTTGCAGAATTAAAGCATTCATGTTTCATAGCTTTAGAAGCCAGATCCAAATAACTTCTTGCAATCGAAGAATAATATTCTCTTCTTAGGTTTTTTCTTTCCGTGGAGAAGAATATTTTTGAAATTTCTTCAGCTACCTCCGTTAATTTTCCATCGTAATCAAATAGCACATCCCCAGCATAAAAATAGTGATCTAAATAAGGTGGAGGACTTTCTAACAATTTATATGAGAAGTATCTTTCTCCTAAGGTTACTTCTTTAACTTTTGAGAAGTAAGTATAGGGGGTTTGTAGATCTACATCTAGGAAAACTGCTAATTCAACATGCGTTAACTCTGGGTAAAATATACCCATTATCCCTAGTACCTCGTCTCTCTCACTTAGCTTATCGACCCTCTCCTCGGCTAGTTTTCTGAGTTCTGCTATGTCCATTAACTCCACCCACTGTTAAAAAAATATATGAACCTCTCCCAACCTTAAATTTTTTTGTACAAATATAAATATGAACTTTTGTAGTGTTCGTGAATTATAAAGTTCAGCTTTACTAAATTTCATTTTCAAAATTTTTAAACAAAATGGAAATTCTTATCTAAAAGAACTTGCTGCGCATCCTAACCATATACTTGAATTTTAAAAAATTTAATACTCAAAGGTGCACTTACCATATTGAAGATTCACCATCAGACTTAGGATTCTCGACAAGTCTTTTCGACCCTTTACATCTGTAAAAGTTAATCAACTTAAAATCAAATTACCGTCTACGATGCTTACTAACAATCTATACGTGTAATATTTTAGCCTAAAAACCCACATAGTATTAACATATTAAGGAGGTTGTACAAGTGGTAGTTGACAAAGAAAGAATCAACAAATTGATTGCTTTAATGGAACATCTGGATTTGGAGGCAATTATTGCTCTTGATAAGGCAAATGCTCATTATCTTTGTGGTGCTGCTCTTGATTATTCTGCAGGTATTATGACTAGAGATGGTCGTGTTCTCGTTGTATGTCATGTTTTAGAAGCTGAAAGGGCTGAAAAAGAAAGTTGGGGTGAAGTATTTGCTTACTCAAGCTATCCCATAGAATCTTATAAGGAATATACACAGGTGAGTAGTATATACGAAGCTATTTGTAGAGTTTTATCAAAAGAAGTTGAAGTTCGTGGTAAATTCGGCGTTCCATTTGATAAGACTTCCGCTCGGGAATTGCAAGAATTAAGAAAAAATCTATCTGAAATCGATTTGATAGATGTTTCTGATAATCTTAACAATCTCAGACTTGTTAAAACCAGTTTTGAAATAAAAAACATGAGGGAAAGTTGTAAAGTTACAGATAAGGTTATGAACATGGCATTAGACGCTATACATGAGGGTGTAAGGGAGAACGAAATAGCGGGTATTGTTTTAAGGGAAGCTTTAGTCAATGGCGCAGATGGTGACTTTATTAAACCTATAGTTGCCTCTGGCTGGAGATCTTCTCTTCCACATGGTAGAGCTACCGATAAAGTAATTGAAAAGGACGATATAGTTACTGTTGACATAGTGATTCCGTACAGAGGCTATTACGGTGATGAAACCAGGACAACAATGGTTGGAAATAATGAAGGAGAAGGAAGGAAAATCTTTGAGATTGTTTTAGAAGCTCAATTTAAGGCCCTTGAAGTTATAGGCCCAGGAGTTAAGGCTTGTGATGTGGATAAAGCTGCCCGAGACGTTATAAGTAAAGCTGGTTACGGAAAATACTTTATACATTCAACAGGTCATGCAATAGGTTTAGATATCCACGAACCTTTAAGACTTGCACCAAAAGTTGAGAAAGTGCTTGAACCAGGAATGGTTTTAACAGTTGAACCAGGAGTTTACATTCCTGGCAAATTTGGCGTGCGAATAGAAGATGATATTCTAATTACAAAAAGCGGGGTAGAAATTCTTACGAGGACACCTAAGACCTTTTAACGTGAGGTGGTGAAATTATTGATAAGGGTTGTCTTCTTTGATCTCGATGAAACATTGTATGATTATGGGTCGGTAAGGAAAACTGCTAATCAAAGGGTTGCAGAACTAGTTGAAAAACTGGGTATAATAAGCAGCGATGCTTTTATTCGAACTTTACGCCAGATAACTAAGGAATTTTACGAAAAATATCAGGGATTACCTGCGCTTTTCGATAGGAAAACTAGATTTCGGGAGGTATTTAAGGCTTTAAATATAGATGTGAGCGAAGAGATTGTTACTAGACTTGCAGATGAATATTGGAACTTTGTTTATCAGCATATAAAGCCTTACCCAGATGTTGTGCCTGTTCTCGAGTTTCTAAAGAAAGAGGGATATAGGCTTGGAATTATAAGCGATGGTTTGATAGATGTTCAGCTTAACAGGATTAGGGCATTAAAGCTGGAAAAATACTTCGATATGTTTACGTTTTCTGAAGAAGTAGGGAAAAATAAACCTGCATTGGAGATATTTCAACTAGCTTTAAGAAAAGCAAACTGTAGTCCTTCCGAGGCTGTAATGGTTGGGGATAATGTGAAGACAGATATAGCTGGGGCTAATAAGATGGGTATGATTTCTATATGGATTAGAAGAGGAATTTTCAAAAATGTAGAGCCAGATAATCAGCTTGAGATCCCAAATTACACAATTTACACCTTGAATGAACTTATCGATATATTAAATAGTATAACCACTATGTGATGCTCTGTTATGCAAGTTTGTATATTTAATTTTCGTTTTCTACTGTGATTCTCACGTTATTTACATACAAAGTGTAAGAAATTGTTTTACTTGTATAGCTTGTAGATTTCGTAGAAAGCGAAGGCATCGATGAAGTAAGATGCTATATCTAACAGTTCAATTGGATGCCCATCGTAGTACAGTTCCATGAGGTCGAGGTAAGCAAATGCTACATCAAATATAATAACTAAGAGAGCCGACAGAAGAAATAGGAATAACACTTTTCCTATTCTTCCCCTAATCAATAACATTCCAACAAATATCAATACGGCCATCAGGATGTCCAGTATGATGTATGTTATATCTAAGCAAACAACGATTAATTCTTCTTCCGCGGCATATGTCGTAAGGGGATATGAGAGAAGACCTGCTATTATGGCTGTTAGAATCACTGTAAAGAGCGCTGATATGGTGATCTCTCTTTTTGTAATCTCTCCTTTCATGTCCTGATATAGGTTATGTATATAGATAGCTATTCCGATGACGACGAAGATAGCTGCAACAATATAAAATATATCCGCTTCTGAAGGATAAGGTTCTTCGACGCCCAGCGCAAGATTGTAGTAGTAGCACCATATTATTTCAGCAATAAGCCAGAAAAATGAGCCTAAAGCGTTGAACACAACTAGTACGCTGAATTTATCTTCCCACGAGAAACCCACCCTTTTCGCTGACAGAAGATAGAGGAGACAAGGTACAAATGCGATCGGAGGATATATCACTGCACTTACTGTAAGTATGTCCTCTGGTGGGGTAACCGCGTAAACTACCACTAGAAGAACATAGACTATGGTCAATAAAGCATAGAACAGATCTTTAAGATGTTCCATCACAAGTGAGGGTAGCTCTTTAACACTCATGTTTGAGTCACCTCACGTACTATATATAATGCTTGATACTAGTTATCGTGGATTTTCATTACGAAATGGGGAATTTAAGGAGCTCTAATGTTTAGATGATGCTTTAATCCAGTTCTTTAACTTCAATTCCAAGTACCGACAATATATCCATATATTTTATTGAGTATTTTAGAGAAATTTTTGTGTTAATATTTTCGTTAATTGCTGTGTCTACTCTGTCACCTACAAGATTTCTTATGTGAAATCGTAAATTGAGGATCAATGTTGTAAGTGCTTTTATTGTTAAAACCATGTCTTCTATAATGCTTGTAGTTAAGTGTCTTTTGAGATCTTCGAAATCTATTCTCATATTATTTGTCAATTCAATTGTTTCAATTCTGGTATATACCTTTTTTGCCTTCTCTTTTGCTAGTTGAAAAATATCCACCGTTTTTGATTTCCCTAGATATTTTAAACAATTAGCTAGTAAAAGATCTATTACGTCTTTCAATATAAGAATGGCCAAATGATGTAAGGTAATATATTCGATAAAGCCCTCTTTGTGTAAAAATTGAATGTATTCAGAAAATTTATTAAATGGGAGTTTTAGTTCTTTCGCAATTTCTCCAGCAGTTCTTATACCATCAATCTCTGAAAGAATTTTTAAAAGAATATTGGACCTGAGATTGCCTGGAGGAGTTATAGAAAGTGTATTTAAAGCTCGGATACCTCGTTTTGTAAGTTTATAAACATCGGATGACTTGCATATGCATTTGATATCTAAAAAGCCTTCATCCATTAATTCTAGAATTTCGTGAGCAACAATTTCAATAGGTAGTTTTGTGGCAAGTGATATTTCAAGTACAGATTTAACTCCGTCTAGAGTGTTTATAACGGTTTTTGTTGCGGGAGACTCTAAGTAGCTTTTTGGTGGAGATTTGAGAATTACTGGAGTGCAGAAAGGTTCTATGATTCTTATCGCAAAAGTTCTTTTAACAAGTGAAGTGAAATCGTCAAAAATACCTTCCTGTAAATATTTATCTGTACCAGAAATCTTGTTTTTATATATGTCTTCAAACATCTCGATACAGTTTTTTAATCTTGATCTTAGGTCTGCATCTTCGGATGTAGCTACAAGGGCTCCTGAAACTATTTTGCCATGTTCTACAATTATTACGTGATCTTCTCGACTAAAAGTGCCAGATTCTTTTCTATAAGTAGGGATTATTTCATCCATAAAAGTTAAAACTGCAGATAGAAATCCGGAGATGAGTTGGGGGTCTATTCTAATACTGCCAAAGGGGTGATGATAAAGACAAATACCATCCTCTCTTCTAAATATGTAAAGATTAAGAAGTTTTTTCATGAGTCTACCTCGGTTATGACTGGCTATGAT
>JAEOSG010000208.1 GCA_016840485.1 Candidatus Baldrarchaeota archaeon | reverse complement strand
AACTAAAATTATCCGAAATAATTCCAACAATACTCAAAGCTAAAATTTCATCAAACCATAACATTAGTATAGTAAAATTTTGTCTGCATATATCCTAACAAAATTTCTGGTGTCAAACGAATAATCGATAACAAAAGTACATTCCAGAATGGTTTTCCCATCTTATAACGGTCTGCACCTACCTTCAAAAGTTTTTCACTTTCTCCTCTAAAAATAAGTGCAGGTCTCATGTTGAGATTTTTACTTATTACATAAATGTAAGGATACCCTTTTACTTTAAAGTTCATTAATAACTGAGTATCAAAGTTTAGCTGATCCTCAGCGGTTAAAGGACAAGTCAAGTAATGTTCTTTAGAAAAAGCGAAAAGTCCACTGAAACGTTCAAGACCAAAAACTACACCTAATTTTTGTAAAGTTACTGTAACGAAATGATTCCAAGGAGCAATATGGGGGTGTTCAGTTACAGAGAAACTTACCATGCCATAGGATGCTTTTTGAATATTTTCTCTAATTTTTGTAGAATCGTAGATGATATCTGCTTGAGAAAGTAATACTATCTTCGATTTAGCCTTTCTAATTCCTAGATCATAAAGAAAGTTTAAATGAATTCTCCAGTTAGATTTTCTCTTAACATTAAGTAACACCAGATCTATATTGCCACCATTTGAGTAACATTTTTGCCAGAATTTTCTAATAATATGCTCAGTGTCGTCTGTGCAGCGGTCAAGTACAAAAATTACTTCTTTAGCACCTAACCGATAGGTTGATGGAAGACTATAAACTAACATACTGGCCTCGTTGTGGACGGGAATAACAAGACTAAAGTTCATAGCATGTCACTATTAACAAAATTGCATAGGGCGATATTTAGATTTAGGCGCGGTCCATTTCTTAGAATACTCTGAAATTTATCTTGTTTTCAGCGCAAAAAGCAGAAAAATCCCACCAAAAGATAACTACCTTTGACATTTTACGGCAAATATATGAGGGCATTCTTTCTGTTGTTTTATAATGTCTTTTATTATTGTCATGCCCGGGTTATGTATTATTCGTTTTTTGTTGGTTGCTTGTGCATAAAAATGAAGGGTTTTTTCTATTCCAAACAATTTCACTATTGGAGATAATCCTCCTGATTCTCTAACTACTGTTTGAATTCTATATCCCAGTTTATATAACCTTTCGATCACAGCAAAGGCACTTTCATAACCTAGAATATACGAATGCAGCTCAAACGAGAGAGCGAACACTTCTTTAGGCAAGTTTTCAATTATGTTTTTCTCAAAACCTTCCACATCCATTCTTACAAGGATATTCGCTCTCTTAAGGTCCCCCATTTCGATTATGTCCCTCAAGGATAAAGATGGCACCTCAATTACTTCCTTGATAGAGGTTTCACGATTTTTGACATTTGTAAGAGCAGCACCTGTTAAAACGGTTGCCAAGTTGAGTTTCGTTGGGACATACATTTTTAAAGTGCCTTTTCTATGCGAAACTGCAACATTTAATGTCTTAGAATTTGAGAAACGCGTAAGATTCTTTTTTAGAAACGCAAATGTTTCAGGAACAGGTTCTATAGCAACCACTCGTTGGGCGCCACTTGCCAACTCTACTAAAGGAAAGTATCCAATGTTACTTCCAATATCTACGACAGCATCTATGCTCTGTTTTTGCTCCGAAATAAATCTAGAAAGCGTATAAGTGTTTATAGGCTCTCTAAATCTCCAAGCAAAAATATCTACTGATAACCCTTCATCTTTAGGATTAACATACAATGTGCAGTCTACTTTCGAGTCGATGCCTAACGATTCAAGATCCAGCATTATTTTCGATTTTTCTTCAGACAGCCCGGATAATTGCCGTTTAGCACCTATGATTTTCCACTTATAATAGTTTTTTAATAAAATCGAAAGAGGATTCTTCATCTTAAGTTCTCCCTTCAATTCTACACCTGAATACTTGGCATAAAATCATTCCGCAATAACTTCTGGTGTCAAACGCGCTAAAGTATTTCGTCCTCGTCTTCAATGAACTTAACCACCATCCCTCTCTTTATCTTAAGCTGGAATAACTATTACACTTTACTGTAACCTTTACAAAACCATTAAATTAACATCTTCCAGTGCCTTCTATCTAAGCTGTTTCGCTGTGTTTCTCTAATAATTCTTTTTCCAAAATTTCAACTCTCTTCTTAACCTTTTCAACTTCCCTTTTAACATTTACATCCCTGATTTCTTCTTTCCTCTTCTCGTTAGACCTTAATATCAATTGCAACATTTTCGAATTGTAACTCTTTGACAGTAGCTTTGTGTTGGGAATTAAGCAGTGTCCACCTATCACGTCTGGATAATGAAGCGGCTTGTTGAATCTTACACGGTGAATATCTTCAATCATATCCACAACTTCGTTAAAATCCGCACCAAAATATCTGCTAATTCTATGCATTTCTTGGAAACAAGCAATCATCCAAGCTCTGTAAATAGTTTCAAACAATTTAGCCAACTCTGTTTCCACAGGGCTTTTCAAAACTTTTGTTTTTAATCCCAGCTTTTGAAAGTGTTTTTCTGCTGCAATAGCCGAATCCTTTGTTGGCGCACCAATGTATTTGCTCCAGAAAAGAATGTCTTTTTTCATGGTTTCAAGGTTTTTGTGCATCCCGCGAATAGGTGAGTTTACAACTGGAGATTTTGTTAGCTCATAAATTTTCATTGTGGTTCCAGGAGCAACCGTGCTTTCGATTATTGTTAATTTTGGCTTGAACTTCTTGATATAATTCACCGTGGTTTGGACAAATTTTTCTGGCTCAGTGCATGGATAACATACATGCATAACATCAACTTTTTTAGGCAGTTCAACGTTGCCAACGATGCTTCGCATTTTATTTGCGTCTAAATCAAAACCGTAAACGTCAAATTTTCCGCTATTCTTAAACAATTCAAATAAGGTATGTCCTACTTCCCCTAAGCCAACAATTAAGATGCTTTCCTTTGGCATAGTTGTTCACCCAGAAATATTTTAAAATGTTGAAGGCGCATATAAAGTTGTCATTAACCAGTTTATTATAGGAAGTTTCACGAGTTACGATTCATTTTTTTCACAATACTCACAATTATATCCACGGGATTTTCAAGCGTATCCAATAAAGATTTCACATCGAACCTTTTACCTAAAAGGTCTTCAGCAACTTCCAGAACATTGGATATGTTTACCTTGAAAATGGGAAACCCTTTTTTTATTAAAAAGTCGTTTACATGCTGTTTCTTTGAAATATTAACGATTATGGCTGGTGTTCCTTGCAAGGCTGCCTCGCGTGTTATTGTTCCTCCTGCACCAACAAATAGGTCTGCTTGCGCAACCAAACTAGCAGAATCAACAAAACCTTTCGGTGTTATAACACCTTTAATTTTTTTGGATTTGTAACGTGAAAGAAAAACAACAGTTCCAAGTTTTGTCAATCGTTTTGCTACTCTCAATAAATTTATGTTTCCTTTTGCGTATACAGCTTTTTTCTCGTATTCTCTAACGACAATAAGCGGCTTTTTAAAGTCGAAGGATGCTAAAGGAGCAAAGCCTTTAATCCATGCCACCTCGTCGACGCCATTAAACCTTACAAATTGTCCTTCAGGATTATAGGATTTCAATATTCTTTCGGGAATGGCTTTTGAGCTAACAACATAGCTAGACAATGGCAGTGTAAGCCTATGCACAGCATCCGCATAAGGAGTATCCAAAGTTGTAACAGTAGGAATTCCAAGACCAAAAGAAACCCTGCAGAGGTCTACTGATCCATGAGATATGGCAACATCAGGAAGACTTTTTTCAAAAAGTTTACAGAAAAATAATTGGCGTTTACTTCCTTCCTTAACCCTAGTCAGCAAAGATCTAGGATCATATTTTCCAATCACAATAAATTTTTCTTTCAAAAAGTTTGCCAATGGAACGGTGTCTGGATGTTTTCTTGTAGTTAATACAACATCATAGCCGAGGTTGCGGAGGCGTCTTGCTATAGCCACTCCATACCTTACATGTTTACCAGTGCAAGCGTCATACCAGACCTTCATTCTCTCACCCTTATGAATTCGCATCCAGTTTTTTCGGCTGCAAGAGAGTCTTCCTGAGTGTTTCCAATAAATAGAACGTTAGACAAAGATGTGCCGAGTTTTTGTGCAG
>JAEOSG010000207.1 GCA_016840485.1 Candidatus Baldrarchaeota archaeon | reverse complement strand
TATCCAGCAAGTCTCAGTATTCTATAGAAATCTCTTCCTTTCAATGGGAAGAAGTCAGCTCGCGTTCTTATTTCTTTTTTCCCTTCAAAATACTTTAAGACACGAACCAGCTTTCTACTTTTTTCTTCTGAAGAGAAGTTTATTTTCTCAGCAAAAATTTTAAGCGAATGCCTATCGCAAATATATATTCGGTACCAGAGATAGGGTCCCCGTTTTTGCGTCTCTACTGGCGTCGTAATGATGCCATCGCGAAGTAAGAGGAACCTTATTTGTTCTAAGAATAGAGGATCAGCACTTGACAGGCTAACATTTCTGGTGCTGACTGTTCCTTCTGCATCAAATACCCCCCTAAGGAAAGCCCGTACAACGTTAATCGGAGATAATTGAATTGATTTAGGCACACGAGCATAACCTCTCCTCTTTCCCCGCTTCCCTGTCAATGCATTAAGGGCGTTTGCAAGGTTCTTAGATGAAAAGCTAAGATACCAACTACCATTTTTCTTTCTAATTGCACTGCCATTTACCTGGAAAGTTTCCGAAATAAGTGATTTGTAAAACTTTAAGATTTTCAAGTCTTTATCAAAAAACCGAACGTCACGGTCATATATTGTTCCATCTCCTTCAAGATAGCCTACAATCTGAGCAACTTTTTCATCAATGTATTCAGGGATTTTCATATCTTTGACGCGAGTTACATGTCCGCCAATGGAAATTTTTCTGAAACGATGAAAGGGCTGAAGAGACCCTTCTACACGTATTCTCCTAACACCCACTAGGAGGTCGCCCTCAACGATTTCATCTGCACACTTTTCTTTGATCGAAAGATTGTCAGCCACAAAAATCTTATGCTCAGGTGAAACAATTATCGAGTATGGGTAGGCATACAAATAGACAGCCCTTTCCTTCCTTTTCGGAATGACATACTGAGGGTCAGCATCTGTAATCTTAAAATCTTCCAGCCGAACACTCTTTAAGGGAGAATTACTCAACCGAGCATAATCTTTAATCTTCACTATCAAGCCGTTAGAAAGTTGTATTAAGGAGTCTGGATGAAGACATTCTGCTACTGGTAGACAGTAGAAGGGGAAGTGTTCTGCACCAAAAACTCCATAGGATGCGTTAATAAACACTTTAAGTGCCTGTTGGACAACAGAATACCAGTTTCTCACTTCATCAGGCAAATCTTTGTTTTTACTCATAGGTTTAAACCATTTAACTCTTATGTCTCTTAAAAAGCCTATTATCTGAGAAGTTAATCCTCTACGTTTCTTACATACCCAATGGTTGGTTTCAGGAACCTTCTGATCCCTACACTCTGGATGAACACATCTAACAGTTTCATAACTAAGATTATACTTCTTAATAACCGAAGGGTAAAGAGATGCAAAGTCCAATACAACGACATTAAAGTGCACTCCGGGTTTTGGCTCGACAACTATAGCGCCCTTATATTTTTTACCTTTAATGATCGGAGTTGTATCAACGGTTCCTTTTAGTCCGGTTATTTCCTCCGGTCTGGGGATCAAATAGTTTCGTATTCTATGTTCAGCATAGAAAAGACTTTTAACCCAACTGGATACACCTTGCCTAACAAGATCTTCCATGGGTAGACGCGAAATTCTCATTAGCAATATGATAAGTTTTAATGTTAGGTTGTCGTTGAAAGTTGTAAGATCTAAAGTTATTTTTGCATCTTGGTAGTTGTAGTGTGCTAATTCTTCTAGTGAAAGTTCTGATATGGGCTTCTCTATCTCTATCTTACTGGTGCCTAACAAAGCTTTTGCTATTGTGTCCAATGTAACCTCCTTGTAGGCATTACCAAATGCATACACTTTAATTGCATTATTGTAGAAGAATTTATACAAATCTACGTGAACACCATATTTTACGTGAGCTTCATCCTTAGTAAGTTCGATGGGTATTTCTTCCTTTTTAAATCCGAGCTTAATGGCTCGGTGATAAAGATATCTTAAGTCAAAATTGTCCCCATTAAATGTAACAACTATAGGATATCGATTAATTATGTTAAAAATTTCTTTAATCATCTCTTTTTCATCATCAAAATAAATAATTTCAACATTGCTCGGGAAATCGTTAACTTTTTTAGAACTCTCAAGATTTGCACGTTTTAAAACAAAAACCTTATTTAGACCGTCTGTTGATGCAAATGCAGCTGAGATAATATTATATTCAGCTTCCTTGGAATCTGGAATCCTATCTAACTCGGGTGTAAAAACTTCAATGTCGATAGCCACTCTATCGATGTGAGGAACTGGGTAAAGAAATATAGGTAAATATCTGCCCAAAATATCACCATATTCAATGTCCTCGCTTTTCAGGAGGTTAAAGAGGTTTTCCTTGACATTCTCGGGAATTCTTACTTTAATTAATTGTAATTTCTTATCTTTTTCAATGTACGGCATACCTGGAATCAGATTATTATCGTACGTGAAACAATGATGATACCTTATTTTTGCTTCCCACGCTCTTTTACCCCACTGGTCAGTTGGAAGAATTTCTCTAAGCGAGTTGGGCTTACCTCCAATGGAAAGCGGGTCATCCGCAATAACTTTAGTCATTTTTACCCATTGATCCCTAAGTGGATCGTATTTTTCCACTTCTCCGAAACCTATTAAACCCTTATGGCCTCTAACATCAGGTATTTTTTCGAGCTCATCCCTACTTAAATCTGTTAAGAGATATGGTCTATGGGTTTTCTCGTCATCATACCATGTGAAGAGTTTCTTATTTTCCGGATTATACAATTTAGCGTATGCGCAACCTTTTGTCCCATCATAACCAACAGAAAGTAAAATTCCAGAAACAACTTCTTTCTCGGCATCATTTGTGAAAGATGCCTCAACCTCGTAGGTTGTTTCTTCTTTAATAACTTCCTCAACCACTTCCCTATCTAAAGATTTATCCTCTCCCTTATTGATATATTCAGTTAACCTTTTTTGGACTGCTTTTTTCATAGTGGAGTTCATCCCCAAATATTAAGACACTGAATGGAGTATAAATTTTCCTCAAATTATTAATAACGAGTTAACGCATATTTTAATACATCTATTTGGAGGTGGTTAAGTGAAAGTGAAGAAAAATGAAGTTAGTGAGGTCCTAGTTATAAAATTAGAAAAGGGCGAGGATTTACTAGAAACCCTAAGCTCAGTAGCTGAAAGAGAAAACATCAAGGCCGGCTTCTTCACGGGTATAGGAGCTCTAAACAAGGTTAAAATGGGAATATTTGTTGAAGGAAAATACGAAGAAATCACCATAGAAGACGAATTAGAAATAGTTAGCTTACTCGGCAATGTAAGCCTTAAAGATGGGAAACCTTTCGTACACGCGCATATTACAGTTTCGAGGAGAGATGGAACTGCTTTCGGTGGACACTTACTTCCAGGATCTATAATTTCTGTCACGTGTGAAATATTCCTAGTAAAATTAAAAGAGTCATTAGAGCGGAAGTTCGATGAAGAATTAAAACTATACCTACTTAACTTAGAGTGATCATTACGTACAACTTTCTATCATATTTTATTGGGTTTAGAGTTTTTAGATAAAAAGTCAATAATTTCACCATAAACTTCATCCAAAATATGTTTAAGCGTATTAAAGAGTGTTCTTTTACTTGAAATTCTATAAAAATATTTTTGCTGATTGGACACCCAAGTTCTTTCAATAAGTCCACATTTAAATAATAAACCAAGCAGTTTTTGAACCCAACTCCTACTTTTTTCAATTCTACTAGAGATTTCTAAGACTGTCAAGGTATCATGCAAAAGCATCTCAAGCACTTTCACTGCCGTATAATTTAAACCTGTTAAGGCCCAAAGGATTGTTGTTATATTTATGTTTTTCATATTTAAAATTTTAAAGCCTCTCTCCAGTATTTTTAACATCGGGAAGCCAATTGGCTCTTCTTTTTTAAACTGTTTGTCTTTGTCAACTAAATTATACACCTTCCTAATCTCCCACAACTCATTCAGTTTTAAATTCCGCCTGGTCGTCAAGCAAACTTATGTAAAGTATTTTGATTAGGTTGGCTTTGAATTTTTTGATAACGATTATAGCATAAAATTATGTAAAAAATGGTAGTTTTACGAAACTGGATCAAAAATAAAGACAAAACGATAAGAATCTGTCTCTTATACACATCT
>JAEOSG010000206.1 GCA_016840485.1 Candidatus Baldrarchaeota archaeon | reverse complement strand
AATGGATGTCGCTAGCATAGCTAAAAATCTGGTAGATGTGGATGACCTTATTCTTCTTCGTTTCTTATTATCGTCTCTTTTAGAAAGTCTCCTCCACGTCAATGATGTGATTTCTGAAAGCTTCAAACACTTGGATAAACTCGAAGAAATCGAAAAGTCATTAAACAGCATGGTAAATGATGTAAAAAGTTTAACTAATGTATTTCATGGAATTAGGAGTGAAATAAGGAAGCAAATAGAAGATATTAGGGGTAAACTCGAAGAAGTTAACAGGGAAATACATGAGGTAAAAGCAGAAAGTAAATAAGATGAACATTTTCTGTCAATCCAGAGATTAATATTATTTTAATGATTAAAATAGAGGTTGGTTATCGTATGAAAATGTGGGAAGTAAAGGCGGAAATAGGAAAGAAAGAATATAAATGGCATTTTTGCGACTTAAAATCCATAAGTGAAGGAAAAATTATTGTCTTAAGAGAAAACTGGTTCGATCTTTTCCTTTTGTGCGTCAAGAAAAGAGGAGCACAATCTTTTACAATTAAAAGCTTGATAAGTCCAGAGGGAGAGGAAGTTTCAGGGCAAAACATCTTGTTAATTCTTTTAACTTTTGAAGATCTTCCAATGGGTTTTCTAATTAGAATACTGGAAAAAACGGGAGAACTCATAGCGATATGGCCTAAAGAATTTGCAGAAGCAGCTAAAAGAGATTTACCGACACTTAAAACCCTTGTTACAAAAATGATAGCAGTCCCAGAAAAGTTATCAGATATAGTCATCGCATCTACGAGCCCTCTCCAAGAATTTAAGGAAGATGTTGAATATATAACCTAATATGGAAGGAAAAGAAGTGAATAAAACTAAATTTAAGGTAATATTTTTAGTTCTCTTATTCGCTTTCACATATATACTGCATGTGAATATTAACACATTTCTATTTCAACTTCCAAAACGATATGCAACCGTCCCCTCTCTTGAAACGTTTGAAACAGACTTTTGGAACATTACAAAGGCAGAAACAGATCCACTTGAATCAAACGTAACAAAGATTGAAGAAAAAACAGTCATCTATAATGGTGCGGCTAGAAAAATCGATGTAAAAGAGGTGTGGTTCTTAAGTGAAGTTTACGGAGGGAAAAGAATAGAAATCTACGGCTTACTAATGCAACCCTCAAATATAGCGAACAAAACACCTGCAATATTACTTTTACATGGATATCGAGGTTCACATAAAGGATTCATAGAAATAATGGAATACATAGCCTTTCACAACTACACAGTTTTAGCGATCGACGCCCCAGGATGTGGAAAATCCACAAACTTCCCAGAATGCATACCTCAAAACATAGTTAACACAACTCAGGGACCCCAAGGAGCCTACTTTTACCATGCAATTTGGGCCGCACTAAGAGCCATAACATTTCTTCGAAGTCTTCCCGAAGTAGATACATCGAAAATAGCCGTTTCAGGCGCCTCGATGGGAGGTATAGAAACATTCATAATTGCTGCTATAGATCCAAGGGTTAGCGTAGCTATCCCAATTGTTGCAGCAGGAAACTACGAGAACTTAATAAGGGCAGGGACTTTTGCAAACGGCCTTATGCCGCCGGAAGTATCCGTAAACGATGAAAATGCCAGAAATGTCATGAAATATTTTGATGTTATTGCATATGCACCTAAAATTAAGATACCTACATTAATGCTTGCAAGCACAAATGATGAATTTTTCACTCTCGAATCTACAAACGACACCTTTAACATGCTGGGCGCAAGTGATAAGATCTTAAATTTGGCTCCTAATTGGGGACATTTCCAAGAATATAAAGGTTGGAGAGAATCTGTTCTCACATGGCTTAACTACCACTTTAATAAAGCAAATGAATCACTTCCAAAAATAACATGTAGATATGAAGTCTATAGAGGGCTATCCACAAAAGTAGTTGTGAAAGCAAATGTATCAGGAAACTATGAACTTTATCTCGCCTATAGATCCGGTTCGCTTGGAGAAACTTGGAAAGTTGTACCAATGAGGTTGGAAAATGGAGTTTGGACAAAGAAGGTCTCATTAAATAATCCTGGAAACTTAATGTTTTATGTAATAGCCAAAAGAGGCGACCTTCAATTTTCCACAACACCGGTTTACGTAGTAAAAAGCATGTCCCTGATAAACTTCGTTCTAGTGGCGATTCTTCTCATAGCTCTAGTTATAACCTACATCTATGTTAGGCCCCCTTTTATCAAGAAAATACTTGAATTATGTTGCTGGATTTGCTGCATGGCTTCTTGCAGTTTTATCACTTTACCTACCTTGGATTGCCATAGGTGATAGGGCTTCGCTAACAATTTGGGAGTTAATTGAACGGTTTGGGGAAACATTTGCAGTATCTCCATGGATAAGATATGCAGTTCTCATAGCTGTTCCACTATTCTTAACATCAACTCTCCTTAAACCAATCTTCGGCTTCGTTTTCTCCGTGATTTGTTCCTCTATTTCTATAATGCTTGTCTTCATTGTAAACTCAATTACAAAAGGAGCCATAGCCGTGTCGTTTACCGCTGGAAACTTTGTGGCAACTTTATCCACGGTGGCATACGTAGTGATATGGTACTGGGCTAAACAAGAACACGGCAGCAATAAATAAGGTATGTATGAGGGGGTAGAGCTAAATAAATGGGTTTATATTGAGTAGTTACAGTTTATCTATATTGGTTGAATTGGGGGTTTATGTGTTTGAGCGAGTTAGAGACAAAGGTCTTAGGGTTGTTAAGTTCTGAAGACGAATTTGAACAACTCATGGGAGATGTTTTAAGGGTTTTGGCACTTTATAATGGGGTCTTATGGAGCTCTGAATTACGCAGAGAACTGTTCACTTTTCACAGTGCGCTAGGAGAAAAAGGAATAGAGGATGTGAAAAACATTGACAGTGCCGTTTCGAAGCTAGTTGAAATGGAAATATTAAAAACAGACGAAAGATTGAAGGCATCTCTAGCGGATAAAGGGTTCACAAAGGAATTATTAATTTTCATCACCAATCAAGAAGTTATTCGGAGCATTATTCTGAAGGATTCGAAACTTAAAAAATTCATAGCGGAAAGGGAAAGGATATTTGGAGAGTTACTTAAAAGGAAAAGGTAGTACAGTTCAACATTTAAAATTAGCAGATCTACAACGCTTAACAGCTAACATATATAGAAATTAAGGTATTGCTATTACTTAAACCTGCCAGATTAATTATTAAGTATTTATTTTCTCGGTTCTGATTTTTTCTTTTTCCTTAACTTTAATATTAAGTGCACCGATAATATTATAATCGCCATTAATGCCATAATGTCTAATTTTTCAAAATAAGAGCTAATCAATGTCCAATTTGGACCTAAAATGTATCCTAAGTAAGCTAATAAATAGCACCAAAGAGAGGAGCCTACAGCAGTGTAAAATATAAATTTTTTTAAATCCATTTTTCCAACGCCTGCAGGAAAAGATATCACAGTTCTCACTACTGGGGCTAATTTGCTTATAAGAACAGAAATCTCACCGTATTTATTAAACCATTCTTCGGCCAATTTTATGTCATGTTCACTGATCATGAAATACTTGCCATACTTTAATAGTATTTTTCTGCCTCCGAAGAGACCTAAATAATATATTGCTAAGCTTCCTATCAAGCTTCCCACTGTTCCGGCTAAAACTACACCATGTAGCGAGAAACGTTTAAGATAAGCTAAATACCCGGAAAACGGTAATATAACTTCGCTTGGAATTGGAAAAACTACAACTTCTAAAGCAGTTAACAATACTATGCCAATATAGCCCATTCTAGAAATTCCATTAATAACTAGCTCAGTTGCACCTGCAACTAATCTAAAACTCGGTACATTAATATCACGTAAGAAGAGAATTGCGGAAATGATTCCGAGTACAGCAATTAACAATAGAAAGATTAAATCTCTTTTTTGAACCATTCAATTCCACCAATTACGCGCTCTATTGTTGGTTTTGATGTTTTCAGGAAGAGTTTCTAATTAATTTGCTTATTTTGATTTAAATTTTTCTAAGTTAAAGTAAAATCATATAAATTTTAAGTAACTTAATTCAAAAGCTTTAAACATTATAAACGTGGATTACTTAACTACATTTATACTTACTGGTGGACTTTTCGTCTACCAATACCCCACCACTTCATATAAGAAGTTAAG
>JAEOSG010000065.1 GCA_016840485.1 Candidatus Baldrarchaeota archaeon | reverse complement strand
AAATTAACAACCAAGATAACTAGGGAACTGAGGAAGTTTAAGAGCGGAGCGATACTTGAGAACTTGAGAAACATTAAGAGCAAGATTTTAAATAGGTCTAGAGACCTTAACCGTAAACTTTCGAAGTGGAATGCCAGAACGTTTCAGTTTATGCTTGAATACAAGTTAAAATGGCTTGGCCTACCAGTTAAGTATGTTAATCCAAAAAATTCTTCTAAAACCTGCCCTCTCTGCTCTGGTCGCATGGCGACCTATGAGGGCAGGTTAATGAAATGCAAAAAATGTGGATTTATTGCAGATAGAGATGTTATAGCTGTTTTAAACCTTCAGATGCGGGGCGTGGGGGTTCCCCTAAGAGCCCCACCAGAGGCATTAGCCTCAATGACGGGGAAACGGTTGATAAACCAAAACTCACGTTTGTCTATAAAAGTCTATCAGCCGTGAACCCCTTTCATCCAAACCGGTTCCCCTGCATCTCTTCAAACAACATCAAATTTCACAAATTTATATTAAAGCACCATGCAACTAGTTTAATAGAATTAATCTTTAACACAGAATTTGGGTTTGAAGACCATGGTATAAGAAAAGGAAAATACCAAAAGTATAAAATTAAGTTTGCACGATGCTCACTAAGTTTCTAATCTTTTGGTTAGAAAAATTTTTAAGTGTGGTTGAATTGGCTATTCGATAGCTTATAACTTAAGATTTTGAGGGGCATGCTATGGCTCAAAAGGTGAAGGTTAGGAAGAAAAAGAAGTACGGTAAGGTCTTTGAATACGAACCCATCATTAGAGATGCTTTTATCTCAGATGATTTAAGAGAGAAACTGGAAAAAGAAATACCTAAAATGAAAGTTATATCACCAACAGAAATAGCGTTAAGATATAACATTAAAATCAGCACAGCAAAAGACTTCCTAGAAGAACTAGAACAAAAAGGCCTAATAAAACTAGCTGTAAAAAACAGAAGAGTAAGAATATACGTACCAGCAAAAGCAGCGTAACAACTTCCACCAATTTAAAATTTACAAATTCTAATTTCAAGTCATTCTACAAATAGTTTGAGACCAAGAGATGTTAGTGGTTTAAAGTGTTTTAAATTTAATGTGTAGAGTTTTGCTCCATTATTTATTGTAATTGCAGCAATCATAGCATCTGTTCTACGTATAGCTTTCCCTTTCTCTCCATTTCAATTTCTAATTTAGCTGCCAAACTGCATCATCCTTTGTATAACTAACCACAGGTAATCTTAATATTTCCTCTACAGGCTTAGCATATTTGTATAGACCATACAGTATTTCATGAAGGATCTATGGCTGTAATACAAATGTCCTTCCCACTTTCAACAATCCTCTTTAATAATTCTTCTCCCTTTTTCGATTTCTTATCCATAATTTCAATAAGAACATCTGTATCAAGTATTATCATATTCTTCTCTCCTCTCTTAAAGAAGCTATTTCTGAAAGCATTTTCTCCTTATTGCGAAGCTCAACCGAAGCTCTTAACTTGACAAGTATCTCGCTGGCGCTCACATTTTTTAAAAGTCCCTCAAATAAATCGCTAAAACTCTCATCTGGATGTTTAATAACCAACAACCTCCTATAAACATCATCTCTAAATAGTAATGGTTTTTACCATTATTTAACCACCATAAAAATTACATTTAAACATTTTTTCATAACAGATTTACAAAACTTGGAGAGCGCACAAATTCTGAAGCACTCATAATTGTTCAACATGATTTTCAGTACATGATTTCATACAAATTTAAATACTTCAATTAAAACTGAAGGAAGATTAAAACACATATTCTTTGTCCCATTTCAGCTAACATGGGAGACATGAAATTCTTACGGACACTAATAATACAATCATAGCAATTATTTAGGAAAAAGGGAAGATAAAGATGACAAGGATAGAGTTTTCTGAACACGCTAAACTCAAGTTAAAAGAAAGAGGTATTGATAAGATAGAGGCTTTAAATGTTCTTAAAGTACCGTTATCCGTGTTTCTAGATGTTGAGACAGGGAATTTGGTGGCTGTTGGAAATAGAATACATAAATTAGGTCATCAACTGATAATTGTTTACACAACCATAGAAATATTATTAAAATCGTAACAGTTATTGATGTAAGTAAGAGTAGAGATATAATTAAAAGAAGAGAAAAGAAAGGAAGATGGGTGAAAATTAGATGAAAATCAGATATGATCCTGAGGCTGATATACTTTACATTCTCATTAAAGAAGGAAGTATCAAGAATACTGTTGAAATTAATGATGATTTATTTATAGAGTATGATGAAAACGACAATATTGTTGGAATCGAAATATGGCAAGCTAGGAAAAATGTACTAAAAAATTAATGGAATACATAAAAGGCGCAATTAAGGCAGCTACAAAGTTGTAAAATCATTTAATAACCAGTTTTTTATTTAAATCCACTTATAATGTCTTGAATAAGCTTGTTTTTAACTACAGGTTCTTTAGAAAATGTTACATAAAAATGGCGGAGGAAATCTTAAAAGAATTTGAATTCCACATCTAGGTTCGAAGAACTCTAATATTGCAATGGTATTTAAAAATTAGAGGAAATTTAAGTTAGTGCTGGGATTATGAATGGAAGAGTGGCGGTTAATTGATCTTGACGTTTACGATGGTTTTATGAATATGGCTATTGATGAAGCGATCTTAGAGGCTAGAATTAAAGGTCTTGTCCCTAATACTATTAGGTTTTATCGTTGGAATCCTTCTGCTGTTTCAATAGGTGTTCATCAAAGTATTTATCAAGAGGTTAATTTAGAAGCATGTAAACGGTTGGGTGTAGATGTTGTACGAAGAATAACTGGGGGAGGAGCCGTTTATCACGATTTTGAAGGAGAAATTACCTACAGCGTTGTAGTTAACGAAAACCATAAAGCAGTACCTTCCAATGTTGCTGATTCATTTGTTGCTTTGTCTAAAGGCCTTATATACGCGTTAAACCGCTTAGGATTAAACGCCCATCACGGAGTTCTTCACTGTCCCTCCATTTTCATTGGTGGAAAAAAGATTTCCGGTAATGCTCAAGCTAGAAGAAGAGGCTTCATTCTGCAGCATGGAACCTTACTTCTAAAAGTTGATGCAGACAAAATGTTCACCGTTCTAAAAATTCCACCTGGGAAAACAAAGGAGCGAATGATACGTTCTGTGCATGCAAAAGTTACATCGATTTACAGCGAACTAAAACATAATGTAGATTTTGACGAAATAAGAGACGCTTTGGTGGAAGGGTTTGAAAAAGCGCTCAACATAAAGCTAATACCAGAAAAATTAACTTCTGAAGAACTAAAACTTGCAAAAGAACTAAAAGAAACAAAATACAGTAAAAAAGAGTGGAACTTTAAATTTTAATGCACATAAATACTTACTTTGGGCAACATAAAATTCAGGAAATCTTTTCCAATATTAGTTTTTTACCGTTTTCTAACGCCTCTTCTAACATGTCGCCGCGAGGCCCACCGCCTTTAGCAAAGTTTAACTGACCTCCGCCTCCACCGCCCAGAATTTTGGAAACCTTGTTAATTATATCACCTATATTTATGCCTTTATCAATAGCTTTTTCACCTGCAGCACCGATGACAGCGGCTCCACCGTTAACTCTCCCTATTAGAACAACTAAGTTCGGATATTTTTGAACAGCCCTTTTTGCTACGGCTTCCATAGATTTTTTCGGAATATCCACGCATGTGACAAGTATTTTTAAATCTCCATGCTGCTCGGCTTTGCCAAGGAGTTTTTCGATTTGTATTTCAGCTTCTAAGCTCATAACTTTTTCTTCAAGTTTATTTTTCGAATCTAAGAGGTTTTGAACAGCCTTTAAAACATTTTTCTCGTTTAGCATCTTCCTAATGTTTTCTACGTCAAGACGCTCTTTCCAAAACATGTCAATTGCGGTTTTACCAGCTGTTATCATTAAGCGGTCAACACCTTCTCCTGCTCTCTCCCTCCTCAATATACGTATTGCTAAGACTTCTCCTGTTCTTGCAACATGAGTTCCACCGCAAAAGTTCACATCCCAATCTTCAATCTCAACAACTCTAACTTCTTTGACCGCCTTTTTAACCTCTAACTCTGGAAATTTTCTTAAGGCCTCTTCAAAAGGTAGGAAATATGTTTTGACTTTCCTGTCTTCCCAAATAATTTTATTAGCAAGCCATTCGATTTCTTCAAGTTGTTCATGAGAAATCTTTCTACCTTTTCCTACAAAAACCTCTATTCTAGCTCTGTCCGCATGAATTCCTGAACCAGCGACTTTAACATCTCCAACAACTCTTCTAATTGCGCCCCAAACAATGTGAGAAGCTGTATGATGCTGCATATGCAATATTCTACGCTCCCAATTAATTTCACCTAAAACTGTTGCACCTTCACTAAAGTCTTCAACACTTTTAACATAGTGTCTAATTTCTCCACCGACCTCTAAAACTTTATAGACCTCGACCTCAAAGTTTTCGCCTTTAATTTTACCAGTGTCCCATGGCTGTCCTCCACCCTCAGGGTAAAATGCTGTTTGATCAAGAACTATATAGTTTTCGCCGTCCTCTACCCCTATTTTTAAGATTTTCGCTTCAAAACTTTTTAAATACGGATCACTATAATACAGTTTCTCTGTGGACATATATTACTCCTCCTTTAATTTGGTTTTACTAGCAAAAGAGGGGAAATACCATCTTAAACCTCTTTCATATTTAGCATCTCTAACAGCTATACCCGTTCTCTCTAGATCCTCTAAAATTATTTGAGCTTTCTCAGTGCTCCAACCAGTTTTTAAAATAATTTCCTCAAGAGTAACCCAGCCTTTAGAAGAAGCAAGATCTAAAACAGTCCAATGATCGTTAGATAGTTCAACTGGTGAAAAAGATATTATTTTAGCTCCACTGGGAAGAGTTTTAATTTTCGGAATCACATTTTTTTCTTCAAGATTTTTTAGAGCAGTTAGAATTGTCTCCGGGGTCAGTGGGTCGTCTTCTCTACCCCTATTTATAAGCAAAACTATATCGGAAAGAGTTATTACTCCACCTCTCTTAGGACACTCATCCCTTAAAACTTTCAGGATTACATAGCTGAGTTTGTCGTAAAATTTGCCTTTACCTCTTATCCTTTCAAAAAAGCTCGGCTTACCAGTTATAAGGGGAAACTTTTCCTCAGGCTCTGGAAATTTAAACACGGCTTGCAAGGTTGATATAGCCCAATCTATTTTTCTTTTAATTTCCTTTCTCGCTTCCTCAATCCCTTTCATAATCTTTTCGCCAAATTTCTCTACACCCATCACGACAACCACCAATTTACTATCATTAAACCACGAAAGATAAGCATAAAAGGTTACCGATCAACATGCAAAGCTGCTGCAATTTTTCCTCTCCATTAGAAGCAAGGTCGAAGGTGATTAAATTACGAAAAATTTATATTTCCCGCGGCTATTTCCCTAGCTAGAGAGTTAATTTCAACCTAAAGGGGTAAGGGTATAACCATATCGTCTCCTCTCCTTGGCATAAATTAAACCTATTGATAAAATATACTAGCAAATTGTAAAACCAGTATTAAAAGTAAAACAGTGTTTTGCTAACATTTGCTCTTTCAATTTATACCTCCGTATATAGCCTTTGACAAGTTGATAAATTTTCAGGAGGGATGCAAATGAGGAAGATAAGGGTTGCAATAGCTGGAGTAGGCAATTGCGCGTCTGCGTTAGTTCAAGGAGTATACTATTACCAAGACGCTAAGGAAGATGAAATGGTACCAGGGTTAATGCATGTGAAATTTGGACCATATCACGTAAGTGACATAGAATTTGTAGCAGCTTTCGATGTAGACACCAGAAAAATTGGCAAAGATCTAAGTGAAGCAATATTCTCAGGGAAAAACTGTGTGCCAAAATTTGCAGAAGTACCAAAACTCGATGTAGAAGTATTACCAGGGCCGATACTCGACGGCGCAGCACCGCACATGAAAGATCCCTTCAAAGTCTACGATGAAAATAACATGAAACCAGTAGATGTATCAGAGGTATTAAAGGAGGTAAAAGCAGACATGTTAATAAACTACTTGCCAGTGGGAAGCTACGAAGGAACAAGATACTATGCAAGGGAGTGTCTAGATGCTGGAATAGCATTCATCAACGCCATACCAGAGTTCATAGCCAGCGACCCAGAATGGGCCAAAAAATTTGAGGAAAAAGGTATACCAATAGCTGGAGACGACATAAAAAGCCAAATTGGAGCAACAATACTTCACAGAACCCTAGTAAGACTACTGGTAGACAGAGGAGTAAAAATAGACGAAACATACCAGTTAAACATCGGAGGAAACACAGACTTCCTAAACATGACAGTCGAAGAACGGCTAAAAACGAAAAGAGTAAGTAAAACAGAAGCAGTAACAAGTATGGCGCCATATCCGATACCAACACGTATTGGACCCAGCGACTACGTTGAGTTCCTAGGAGACACAAAAATCTGCTACATATGGATAAAAGGCAGAAAATTCGGTGACATGCCAGTGACAATCGAAGCAAAACTCGTTGTCCAAGACAGCCCCAACAGTGCTGGCACAATTATAGACGTGATCAGAGCAGTTAAAATAGCTCTGGACAGAAAGATTGCTGGCCCATTAATAAGCATTTCTGCATATGCTTTTAAGCATCCACCAGTACAAGTTCCAGATCCTGTAGCAAAAGAATGGGTAGAAGAGTTTATCCAAGGTAAAAGAGAACGCTAAATCCCAAACCATTTTTAATTTTCTTCATTAATAGATCTTCTTAAAAGTTCAAGAAACCTTTTAGGGTCATGGAGACACAAATTTGAAAACTCCTGTTCCAACCTACGTAAATGTGGAAAAATAGCTCTCTTAACGTCTTTTGGCAAGTAAATTTTATTTTCAACAATTAAACCTTGAGGCCAATAATGTTGCACGATCTTAACTTTATTCACCTTTGAAATTATGCATTTTACATTTTTACGTCCGCTTTTTGCAATGAAGACTTTTCCAACCTTAAATCCATCGAAGAAAAGAGTATAATAATAGTCTTCTTTTACAGGAACTACTTTGAAAACCTTTTTCACCAAGTATAATGCTAAGCTTAAAGCTGTTTCATGAACATTTCTACCAAGAGCTTCAACAACAAGATAACCATTATCAAGTACAGACCAAACATAAAAACCTATATGAGGATTAAATGGAGAAAAACCTCCTTTAAAACGAATATTCAAACTAAGAATTCTAGCAAACAATTCTTTAATTTTTGAAGGATGCCCATTTATCCCCCTCTCAATTTCGTCAATAATCTTGAGCGCCTCATTTCTGGAAACAACACGCGCCGTAGAATATAGAGATCTACCAGGTCTAAGGACTGGATGAGACCTAAGTAATCTCATTTTAGCTTTTAGTAAGTCAATATTCTCCATTAATATCTCCATCCATAACGTGAAGGTGGCAATTTATCTTAACTCCCCAACCACCACCAATACTATTATAGCAATGTGTTTCTTAAATCTTTCACTTTACATTAACAAATCATCCATTCTCATAATTTGTAACCCTCTACTACAAATACACATAGCCCCCAAAAACATCCACAAGTCAAAACATCACTTTTCACCGACACAAAAACATAACACCACAAATTCTCTAAGACCCTTATCATCAACCTTTTAATAATTCTTTAACACTGCTAATAAAGGCATCAGTCAAATCCTTGCCAAAACCAACGAGAACAATTCGTCTAACACTTGTACCACGGTCAACGAACTCTTTAATAACCTCAACCATTACGCGAGCAGCATCACTCACAGGTACACCACCCACACCAGTACCCATGCCTGGAAAAGCAATACTGACATAACCTTTTTCCTCAGCACACTCTAAAGCCGCCTTAACCGCAGCTCTAACTTTGTTGACACTAGTTCTCATAGCAGGCCTCTCCATAGTGGGAGCATGAATAACAGCTTTAGCTTTAAGTTTTCCAGCCGTTGTAGCAACGGCTTTACCAACAGGTATAGGAGCATATTTCAAAGCTTCTTTCTCAATTTCCTCCCCGCCAACACGTTTTATAGCGCCTGCAACGCCTCCACCCATTAACAGTAAACTATTAGCTGGATTAACAATAGCATCAACCTCTAGCTTCGTAATGTCACCACTCCAAACCTCTACACAAACTCCACCATAAATGTGCTCAAACACCCTCTCAACCATGTCAATCACCATTCACTTAAGAAAAGAAACGGTTTAATAATTATTATGCTTGAAGTAGCACCTATTAAATTAAAGACAATAATTCACTTTAACCAATAAAATAATTAGAATGAACATTACAACATATTGTGAGGTGAACCACTCATGCAACTTGAATGGTTAATAGACTATTTGGAAAACATAGACTGGTGGGGATACCTTAAAGGCGGAATAGATGGACTAGCAACCATAATAAAGGACACATTAACAACAGCTCTTGGAAAAGTACCTCCAGACTGGCTGGCGCAGGAATTAGCGGCGACAGTAATATTGACAGTAATTTTCATACTTGTTTCAATAAGTAAACAAGTCGTAAAAACAGTAGTAATAATATTGTGGATAATAGCAATAGTAGGTGTGGTAGCACTAATCTTCGGTTAACTAAGCCAATAAAAGAAACAGTAAGCAATGATATTTATTAAATTCCAAAATAAGAAGAGATTTAGGTTTTTTCTTCCTCTTTTTCTTCCTCAGTCTTTTCTTCTTCCTTTTCTTCGAGTTCCTCCAACTCACTTAATTCCTCTAAAGACTCTGGAGGCGGAGTAGTCGCCATTGTCCAACCAATCCAAGCAACAATGAAAAGTATCGCTGTCATACCAAGCCACACAGGAATTGCAATAACAAGAGTCGGGCTGATTTCAGGGAGAAAACTAAGAATATGTTTACCAAGAGCTATATAAATCAGCCCATAGTACGTGTAGCAAAGCCATATTAAAATCGCTGCGATTAGCATTATTGCACCAATAAGTCTATCTTTAGCCACACATATCACCCTCCCTAACTAACTGAAATAATCATATTTTCTAACCTTTATATGTTATCACACTTTCACAATCTACTCATTTAAATTTTATTACATTTTCTAAAAACAAACTAATCACAGCGGGGAACATGTTCTTAAGGTATAGATGTAATTGCCCTAATCTCCGCTACAATAACCCAAACAAATGCTATCAAAGTAATTAACCAGCCGAGTGGAATTCCCAGAAATGGAACGATAGTAACACCGTAATAGTCTAAAATGGGGAACAATATGGTGACACAGAGGGGTGTAGTTGCACAAGCTGTGACAGCAGCAACTCCAATAGGATCGCCGTCACGATTTCGTGTGACAAGACCACCAATAACAGCGAAAAGACCCCAGATAAGAATGGCGCCAAGAAAACCGAATATAAATGAACGTAAAGGATTTTCAGCCATCACAGAAATAATATGGAACTGTTCTTCCAAATCACCCCAAGTACCTTTTAACGTGCAGTAAGCTTCAAAAAGACCAAGTAAGAACCCAGAAATATATAATGAACCTATACCTATTACACCAGAATTAGGACTATTATAGATCTCCTTACAAGATTCACCCTTAAGAAACGTCACACCAAGAACACCCATACAAAACCACCACAACACAACTTAACAATAAAATATTAAAACCAAATATTTAAACGCTTCGAGCAACAACTAACAAACAAAGACCCCTCTAAACAAAACACTACGCCAAAGAAGACAACAAATCCAAATCAGTAAACACAATTATAAACTATAAAAATAGATTTTATTAGTTCATATTTTATAAATCACCTTCCTCACTAAATTTGACAAGAGACAACAAATTTACAGCAGAAGCCTTTTAAAATATTAAAGACGAATTCTTAGGAGATCATTGTCCTCGTTTTCGAGTAATTTATGGCACAGGCATTTTCACGATATTTTTATAAAATCCTACTATCTTAATGAAGCTACCTCTTCCTTTCTCCACAATATACAACCAGAAAATTGTTAAAGCATAGTTAAAAACCTTATAAAACAAACATCTCAAATCCATATCCAATAATTCAACGCCAGTTTCATAGCAATATAAAGTATTTGAAGCTAATCCACACCATTTGCCCATTGGGGGCTGACCGAGAGTGCCCAGTGAAAAACAGCATGGCTTTCGTGAGAAAATTTCTTTTATCCACGGCAATGTTCTTGTTGTAGCTGTTACCATCGGTTTCTGGTCTTTTGGCATGAGAATGACCCAGTCATATGCTTCCCTTTATATTCTTGCTCTTGGCGCCACCCCATTTATCCTAGGTGTCATAAGTGCAGCTTCTACCTTTGTCTTAGCTTTTATGCGTATACCTGGCGGTTACATCGCTGATAGATGGGGAAGGAAAAAAGTTATTTACATTTTAACTTTTTTTGTCGCTTTAACATATTTTATTTACGCTTTCGCTGTCGACTGGAAGTGGATTCTAGTCGCTGCAATTCTTTCAAGTCTAAGCTTACTTTATCAACCTGCACTACAAGCCATTATTGCCGATAGCCTACCACCCGAAAGTAGGGGTGTCGGCTATAGTATTATACGTCTCGTCCCAACTATTGTCGGTATCCCTGGATCCATCATTGCTTTAATTCTCGTCGGCAAAATGGGGCTTGTTCCAGGTATGCGTATAGCTTACAGCGTTGCTGCTACCATGGGTATTATGGCAGCCTTATTCAGATGGCTTTTCCTAAAAGAAACCTTGACTAAACATGAGGGCTTCGAAGCAAACAGTTTCGAAGAAGTTTCGAGAGAAATTTTCTCTAAGCTTTTCGAAGCCATGAGAAAAGTGAGAAAAGAGTTCCTAATAGTTCTTTTTGTTTACGCTGTTTTTAGCTTTGCTTCCGCTGTCGTCCTCTCAGGTCGAGGCGCTGGGGAAGTTGCAGGTGCAGGTCTTTGGATGGTTTATGCAGCAGATGTCCTAAAACTAAGTGAAGTAGACTGGGGATGGGTTGTAACTTTCGGAAGAATTGTAACAGCCATATTAATCGTCCCACTAGGTATACTTGTAGACAAACTTGGAAGAAAAAACTCTTTCCTCATATTCCTCTTAATGGCTACCATTTCCACATACCTATTCATAAACCCCACAGGCATCTACGTAGTATTCATCGCCTACTCAATATACATGACAGCAAGATTCGGCATAATGACAGCCTACCAATCCATAAGAGCAGACCTAATACCACAAGAAATGAGAGGCAGAGTTATAGGAGGATCAGAACTAATAATCAGCTTTGTATCAGTTCCAGCCAGCATTCTCGGCGGATACCTATACACCTACATAAGCCCCCAGATCCCCTTCATAATATTCATTCTGACAACTCTTATATGCGCTGCAATTACCCTAATTGCACTAAAAGAACCAAAAACAAGAGAGAAATAACATCCATAAGTCAAAACATACCAACACAAAGCTGAACTTCATAACTCATCTCTAAAATTAATATTCAAGCATTAATCATATTCTTCTTTTATCCACTCAGCAATACTAAACGTCAAAGTCTAATGTACTTTTGTTTCCAAAGTAGTGAGAATCAGGTAAAACGAAGAAAAACTAATTTAATTTAACTTTTAGTTAAGCAAATCAACAAACTTTTTTAAATTTAAGTTGACTATCTATAAAACTATTTAGGTGCATATATATGAAGCCAAGTAAAGATACCGTTCCCTACAGCGGAATTCAAACTTTTCTAGGCCGTCCATATGTTGATAGGCCTAAGGGAGATGAAGACGTCATTGTATTAGGCGTACCTCTTGATGCAGGAACATCCTATATGCCTGGCGCAAGATTTGGGCCAGCCGGTATTAGGAGAGCATCAATGATCTACAAGTTTTATGAAGAAGAACAAGGACTCCTAGACATTTCTCGCGGAAAAATAATTTTAAGAAATGTTAAAATAGTTGATTTAGGAGACGTTAACTTGCCTTTTGGAGACCAGAAAGCTGCAATGGACACCATTTACAGAAAAGCCTTAGAACTTAAAGGGCTAAAAGCATTCAGAGTTTTCCTAGGAGGAGACCACTCAATAACCTACCCTCTAGTTAAAGCCACCAAAGAAGAATTTGGAGAAATAGGGTTGATACAGTTTGACGCACATCTAGACATGTTAGACACCTATATGGGAATTAAATATACCCATGGATCCTCCATTGTAAGAGCAATAGATGAAGCAGAAGTAAAACCTGAAAATATTTTTCAAATTGGGATCAGAGGCTTCCTAAACTCTTACACATCCTACAAAAAAGCTAAAGAACTAGGAACAAACATAATCACAATAAAAAGCATCAGAACACTTGGAATAGAGAAAACCGTGGAAAAAATCATCCAAAAACTAAAGAACAAACCTATATACATAACATTTGACATAGATTCGATGGATCCAGGCATAGCACCTGGGACAGGAACAACAGAGCCAGGAGGCTTCACATACAGCGAAATCTCAACTTTAATAAACGAAATATTCACAAAACTAAACATTGTCGCAATGGATGTTGTTGAAGTTGCACCGCTACTAGATGTAAATGACATAACATCTAAACTAGCTGTATCAATAATTCTCGAAGCACTAGGCTCAAAATTCCCCTAAAAATGAATTAAACTTTATCTCTCACTTTAGTAATTTTTTAAGATAAAGCTATTTAGCAATGTACTTTTCAGCATGTTTTATTTTATCTCGATCTATTCTTCTAGTTTATTAAGCAAAGATCTGTGATTCATCAGATTATTAGTTTCATATCCGTGTTCCAACAAAAATTCTTTTAAATCGTCATCCATGGTCAGAAATATCATATTGTTAGTTAAGGAAGTTGCGTAAAGCAAATTATCAATATTATCTTTATGTCCCAGCATACGAAGTTTAAACGCCAGTCTAATAGTGTCGGATGAGGGGTGAATCCATTCATAAAAACCAGATTCCAAGAGAGATGTCACTGCAATCTTCACAATATCCTCAATGTCCACTTTCAAGCGCTTACTCTCCCTGTAAACCTTGCCTAAAACCTCAACCCACACCACAGACAAACAGTAAAACCTAACTTTACCATTTATTCTAGCTTGTCTAAGCTGAGCTAAATGTTCATCCGATAAACCATCTACCTCTATCCCGAAACTTGGAAGAATATACGTGGAATCCAACAAAACTTTAAGAACTGTATAACTCATTTTGTTCCCTCTCAGATTCTTTCTCAAACTCTTTAACAGTTGTCTTAGTCCACTTTTTAATCCTGAGAGCAAGAGAAAGAGGATCTGGAATAAACTCTAACACTAACCTATTACCTTCAATTTTCATCAAAACTTTATCCCCCTCACTTATATTTAATCGTTCAATCACCTGCTTAGGTAAATATATTGCCCCCTTTTTACCCACCTTTAGCATAAAAACCTGACTCATGAATATCACCGGACTTAAAGTATTATTCCGAAATATAAATATTTCCTGAAAAGACATAAAAGCCTGACATGAAACGTTAAAAATATGTTTCATGTTCAAATTTACCCTTTAAACCAAGCATCTACATTATCGAAAAGCGTATTGAAAACTTGAATCAAGCTCTTAGCTTAAATTAACTACGTAACTCTTTACAACTTCTTCTTATCTTTAAAACTACACCTCAACTTTCACCATGTATTTTCCATCTTCCGTCTTCTCAATAATATTCCGTTCAAGTAGTAACCTTAAGTTGTGTAAAATCATATTTCTTTCCCAATATTCAAGAAGTTTTTGAGCATAAGGTTTCCTACGATAAATAAGATTCATCTTCACGAGTTCATCCAAACTTTTAGGCTCCTTTAAAGCATCCAAAATTTTCATCTTAGTTTCATCAAACTTTCCGAGATATCTTTCAAGTTCTTCTAAAATCTTCTCTCTTCCTTTAACGGGAGGTTTATGTCCACTAACATATATTTCTGGTTTAAGTTCCATAACTTTTCGAATACTTTTCTTAAATTCCTCTACATCACTTTCTACGTGCCCATACCATGGACCAAAACCAGTTAAATCGATGTCAGCACCATAAACAATACTATCGCCGATCAATATTACATGATGCCCCACAGTGTGGCCAGGAACATGGATAGGATGAATCTTTACTCCACCAAGATCAAAAACATCCCCTTCCTCATAAACATCTGTGAAATATGGGTCTCTAGCTTTCATAACATTTTTAACAAGACTCAGCCAAGTATCAGCTAATTCTTTACCCACGTAACGGTAAGCTAAATCTAAAAGCCTTCTATACTTAGATTCAACGACAGGAACATAAACTTTCCTTCCCTTGAAAAGATAACTTAAAGCAAAATGATCAGGATGAAGATGAGTAATAACCACTAAATCA